>NZ_JCAMOR010000005.1:0-237875 GCF_059512385.1 Bradyrhizobium sp. Crot121
ACCTCTCCCTATGGGAGAGGTGAGAAGAGGCAGCGCCCATGGGAACACAATTCGACCTTATCTCATCACGCTCTAGGCCGGCACGATCTTGCCTGGATTGAAGATGTTCAGCGGATCGAGCGCCTTCTTCAGCGCCCGCATGGCGTCGATCGCCTCGGGCCCAAGCTCGGCTTCGAGATATTTCTGCTTGCCCTGCCCGATACCGTGCTCGCCGGTGCAGGTGCCACCCATCGCCTGCGCGCGCTCGACGAGGCGATGCATGAATTCCTCGCCGCGCGCCATCTCCTCGGCATTGTCGACGTCGCAGACCAGCGAACAGTGGAAATTGCCATCGCCGACATGACCGACGATCGGCGAGAGCAGATTGAGCCGCTTCAGATCCTCTTCGGTTTCGGTGACGCAATCGGCCAATCGCGAGATCGGCACGCAGACATCGGTCGCGACCACGCCTGAGCCGGGCCGCAGCGCCTTCACCGACCAATAGGCGTCATGCCGCGCCTGCCAGAGCTTTGTGCGGTCCTCCGGCCTCGTGGTCCAGGTGAAACCCAGCCCGCCGCATTCGGAGGCGATCTCCTTGAAGTTCTTCGACTGCTCGGCGACGTCGGCCTCGCTGCCGTGGAACTCGAGCAGCAACAGCGGCGTCTCCGGCAGCGTCAGTTTCGAATAGGCGTTGCACGCCTTCACCTGCGCCGCATTCAAGAGCTCGATGCGGGCGACGGGAATGCCGGTCTGGATCGCCAGGATCGTCGCCTGGCAGGCGCCGCGCACGGTCTCGAACGAACATGCGGCCGCCGCGATGGTCTCGGGGATGCCGCGCAATTTGATCGTGAGCTCGGAGATGATGCCGAGCGTGCCCTCGGCACCGACGAACAGATGCGTCAGGTCATAGCCGGCGGAGGATTTCTTCGCCCGCGTGCCGGTCGTGATGATCTCGCCGTCGCCGCGCACGACCTTCAGCGCCAGCACGTTCTCCCGCATCGTGCCGTAACGCACCGCGTTGGTGCCGGAGGCGCGCGTCGAGGTCATGCCGCCGAGCGAGGCATCGGCGCCGGGGTCGATCGGGAAGAACAGGCCCTGGTCGCGCAGATGCTCGTTGAGCGCCTTCCGCGTCACGCCGGGCTCGATCACGCAATCGAGGTCTTCGGCGTGCACGGCGAGCACCCGGTTCATGTCGCGCAGATCGATGCAGATGCCGCCGGCCGGCGCATTCACCTGCCCCTCCAGCGAGGTGCCGGTGCCGAAGGCGATCACGGGAACGCGATGTTTGGCGCAGATCCGCACCACATCCTGGATGTCGGCAGTTTCCTGCGCCATCACCACGGCGTCCGGCGGCTGCGGCGGCAGCCATGTCGTGGTGTGGGCGTGCTGGTCGCGCACCGCCTTCGAGGTGATGAGGCGGTTGCCGAAGCGCGCCGCCAGCGCGTCGATCGCGGCCTTGAGGGCCGGCGGCTCCGGACGCGCTGGATTGTTCGAAATCGTAGTCGCCACGTGAAATATCCTCCCGGCTTCAGCCGACCGTGGCAAACGTTATATAACGGGTCAAGACCGCCAATCGAACTAACAGGGATGGAATAATGACGACCATTAATGCCGCCAGGGACATCAAGTTGCCCTCAGCCCCGTTTCTGTCCTCGGTGATGCAGATCGAGCCGCAATGGATCGACTATAATGGCCACCTCAACATGGCCTATTACAACGTGATGTTCGACCGCGCCATCGACGAGATCTGGCTCCAGCTCGGCATCGGCCCCACCTACAAGAAAGAGCGCCACGGCTCGACCTTTACCGCCGAGTGCCATGTGCGCTATTTGCGCGAGGTCCATCTCGGCGATCCGCTCCAGGTGACGGTCTATCTGCTCGGCGCGGACGACAAGCGGCTGCACACGTTCGAGGAGCTGCGCCACGCGACCGAAGGCTGGATCTCAGCCACCTCCGAAAACATGTCGCTGCATATCGACATGAACTCGCGCAAGGTCGCCCCGTTTCCATCCGATATCCGCGCCCACATCAAGGCGATCGCGGATATCCATGCATCCATCCCCCGGCCCGAGGGCATCGGGCGCAGCGTGGCGATGCCCGCACGTTAGGCCGGGCCGCCTAGACCCTGGAGCGGCCACGCACCAAGCCGACCACTGCCGAGATCAGGAACAGGATGATGGCGATGAAGAAGATCGCTTTGGCGATCTCGATGGAGACGCCGGCGATGCCGCCGAAGCCCAGGACACCCGCGATCAACGCGATGATCAAGAACGTTACGACCCAGCCTAACATGGCCAAACCCTCTGCTTTCCGTTTCCACCGGCGCGATCGATCATCGCACCAAACTTGAGGAAACAATCCGCCCCCAAAACGAAGGTTCCGGGCCGGAAAACAGCGAAATTTGCTGCCGCTCACGGAACAAAACCGCGCTTTGGGTGCGGCCGGGTCGGACCTTCGCTGCTGCTGTCATACCTCCTGGTAGTCGGCGGGAGCGACCCTGACGTATCCGCCGGCGCGCAGCGACTCGGGCTCGACGATCTCCTCCGCGGGAGCTGTCGGCGCGTTGCGCGCAGTCTTCCAATCGCTCTCGAATATCTGCGTGAAGTAATCACAGATGCCCGGATGAGAGAGCCACACGCCTGCCTCGCGATTCTTGGAGACGGCGGAATCTGACCAGTTCTGCGAACTGACCAGGACATCCTGGCCATCGACCAGGATCATCTTGTTATGGCAATGCACGAAGCGGGTCGTATCGATGTATCGTATGTTCTTGCCGGCCACGAGGCCGAACTGCTGCTTTAGCAGCGCCAGGTTTTTCTTCTCGGCGTCGAGATCCTTCTTGCCGAAAACCTTGCCGAGGATGATGCGGATATCGAGCTTCTTGTTCTGCTTTCGCGCGTCCGCAATTGCCGTCAGCAATTCCTGGATGTGAGGCTGCTTGCCACGAATATATTGCTGCTCGATCAGTATCGACTTCTTTGCCGCCTGAAGCTTCGCCGGGATCACCTGCATGTAGTTGTCCGGACTGAGGACCGGTTGGACGGCAAGCGGTTTGGTGAGCTTGAAAGTCTTGCTCGGAAACAGCTTGGCGGGGATCTTCGTCGGCGCCCGCTCGATTATGAAAGCGTTGGCCGCTTCAATGGCCTGAGCCAGCGCTTCCGGTCCCGTCAGCTCAAGATTCATGTCGCTTTCTAGAATGCCGGTGAAGAACTTCGAAAGTTTCCTGGAGCGGATCGCCAGGCCGGTATCACGATTGCCGGGCCGGAAGTGGGCGGGATCGCCGCCGTCCTTCACGTTGAGGGGTATGCTATTCTCGCTGTAGTTGCCGCTCTGCACGATGCACCATTCACCATCGATGACGATCACCTTCTCGTGCGATGAGCTGAAGAAGTGCACCCGATGACTGGCGCACGATGGCGCCGGCACGCCGTCGACCCCCGCATCGTTCAGGTCGTCGAACAGCTCCTGCTCGTCCTTGCTGTCGATATCGAGCATGAGCTTGACCTTGACGCCGCGCACCAGCGCATCCAGCACGAGCTGCTTGATATACTCGGCGGAAAAGTCATAGATGCCGATCAGGATCGACTTCTTCGCATTGTCAAAGAGCTTCTTGGTCACCGCGAAAGTCGAATCCGGCGAGCAATAGGCGATGATTTCCTGATCGACGTCGACCGCGGGAACCTTGATCTTCTCGTATGCTTCGAGATCGCAGTTGCGCGGAACCATTTCCGGCATGAAGACGTCGGTCCGCACCGGCACCACGCGATCGCCTTCGGCCCGAACGCTCTGCGGTTCGGCAAGAAACGGCCCACGATGCTTGAGCATCGATTGGCGCAATACGAAGCTCGGCATTTTATGCCCCCATGTTTGCGAGAATCATTCCGGTTTGAAAGGCTCGCTCCTGACGCAGACCAGCGGCACCTGGACGTCCCCCTTTTCCGTCGCGACGGTCAGCGCGGGAGGCAGCGTCACGTTGGCTTCCGGAGCGACATGCGCGACGACGACCCAGCCGCGCTTGCCGTGATCCTTCCCCGCCTCCACGCCGATGGCGTGGGCGCCGCATTTCAGCAGCTCGCGACTGTTGAGTTCGCGCGCCTTGTTGGCCTGTTGCTCGTTCGCCATCACCAATCCGCATGGCCGGTCCGCTTCTCATGCTTTCACGAAGCGGAACTTCAGCGCCTTCATGACCTCGGCAATCGGATTAAAGATACTCGCGCTACCCGACCCGGCAAAGTGCAGACCGACGATCTTCTTGCTTGCCTTGTCGACGATGATTGCGCCGGAATCGCCAGGCCTCGAATAATGCGTGCACTTCACCTGGTCCAGGAAGCCGATCTTGCCGACGCCCGGATAGGGCATGACGATCCTGAAGTGGACGTCCTGGACTTCGCCATCGGCATCTTCCGACGTCCGTCCGCGCGTGACGATCTTCATCCCGCGCACCGGATTGGTGGTCGCAAAGGGAGAAGCCGCTCCGCGTATGGAAAAATCGATCTTGTCGAGAAAGTCCTGATCGATCTCGGCGAGAGCCGCATCCACGCGGTTGAGAAAATCGTCACCGGTCTTGAACTTCAGGATAGCGGATAATGTCGCGACGACCTGATCCCTGCCGCCATTGTCTGACTCGCCGGGAAAGACGATCTTGTCGCCGACCTTCCCCAATCCGCTCTTGGCAAGCACGTGGGAATTGCTGAGCACGAACAGCTTCTTCCCCTTCTTGACGATAGCCCCAAGGGTTCCCGTATCCGTCAGATTTCCGATGCTATAGCCGCTGAGCAGCGGCGACCTCTGCTTGTTGACCTGGGGCCGAACCCTTCCGATCGCCTGGACATCGGTGAATACCGCCTTGCGACCCGGCACACTCAGAACGGGAGGGATCATCTTCTGGCTCTTCATCCGGCTCTTGGCGACCTTCTTTTCGACGTAGAAGCAGACGCTCAGTTCGCCGGTGTCTTTCTTCTCGGTGATCTTGTCCGCAATTCCGATGCCGATGATGTTGGGATCTTCGAAGATGGTCCGCACGCGCTCAACATGCCTTGCCTCGAGCAGCCCCAGGGATTCCGGCCGGGCGCCCTTCTCGCCGCTGACCAGGTTGAGCGCATCAAGCAGTTCCTTCGGAGTATCGTTCCTTGCCATGACGTCTCCCCCAGAGATGCAAGCCAACGAACTCAACAATCTTGAGTTGAGATTCGCATTTTGGCAAGCCCACGCGCCCGCCAGTCAATCGAATCTTGATGAAACTATTGCGATCCCGGCTGGCGTTTTGGCGACGCCCGTGGCACGCCGAAAGGCGCCTTTTATTGGCCATGCTGCCCTCGCAAATCGGCGGCGCGAATGCCATGTTATCGACTTGAGAATCAAGGACTTCGTTATTGACTGATCTGCGCAAGCCCCTGCCACATGCTCCTGCTCCGGCGGCCTCACCCGTGCCCGGCGGCATCGCTGCGCGCGCCCGTGCGGCAGCAGGCCCGCAATATCTCGCAGGGCTCAATCCGGAGCAGCGCGAGGCAGTGGAGACGCTGGACGGTCCTGTGCTGGTTCTAGCCGGCGCCGGCACTGGCAAGACGCGGGTCTTGACCACCCGCATCGCCCATCTCCTGAGCCAGGGCCGCGCGCGGCCGCACGAGATCCTGTCGGTGACCTTCACCAACAAGGCGGCGCGCGAGATGAAGCTGCGGCTCGGCCAGATGCTGGGCCAGGCGGTCGAAGGCATGCCGTGGCTCGGCACCTTCCACTCGATCGCCGGCCGCATCCTGCGCATCCATGCCGAGCTGGTGCAGCTCAAATCCAACTTCACCGTGCTCGATGTCGACGACCAGGTGCGGCTGTTGAAGCAACTGCTGCAGGCGGAGAACATCGACGACAAGCGCTGGCCGGCGCGCATGCTGGCCGGACTGATCGACACCTGGAAGAACCGCGGCCTGACGCCGTCGCAGGTGCCAGCCGGCGAAGCCGCGAGCTTCGCCAACGGCAAGGGCGGCAAGCTCTATGCGAGCTATCAGGAACGGCTGAAGATCCTCAACGCCGCCGATTTCGGCGATCTCTTGCTCGAGAACATCCGCCTGTTCCGTGAGAACCCGGATGTGCTCAGGCAATACCAGAGCCGCTTCAAGTTCATCCTGGTCGACGAATATCAGGACACCAACGTCGCGCAGTATCTCTGGCTGCGGCTGCTGTCGCAGGCGCCGTCGCCCCAATCGTCATTGCCGGGCTTGACCCGGCAATCCATCGCGTCTTCACAAGATGGATCACCGGGTCACGACGCTGCGCGTCGGCCCGGTGATGACGAAGATGCGGCTGCGGCACCCACTTCCCCACCCAAGAACATCTGCTGCGTCGGCGACGACGACCAGTCGATCTACGGCTGGCGCGGCGCCGAGGTCGACAACATCCTGCGCTTCGAGCACGATTTTCCCGGCGCCAAAGTCATTCGGCTCGAGCGCAACTACCGCTCGACCGGCCACATCCTCGCCGCCGCCTCGCATCTGATCGCGCACAATGAAGGCCGGCTGGGCAAGACCCTGCGCACCGAGGACCAGGATGGCGAAAAGGTCACCGTCACCGGTTCCTGGGATTCGGAAGAGGAAGCGCGCGGGATCGGCGAGGAGATCGAGGATCTGCAGCGCGCCGGCGAGAATTTGAACGAGATCGCGATCCTGGTGCGCGCCTCGTTCCAGATGCGCGAGTTCGAAGACCGCTTCGTCACGCTCGGCCTGCAATATCGCGTGATCGGCGGCCCGCGCTTCTATGAGCGTGCGGAAATCCGCGATGCGCTGGCTTACCTGCGCACGATCAACTCGCCGGCCGACGATCTCGCCTTCGAGCGCATCATCAATGTGCCGAAGCGCGGACTTGGCGATGCCACCGTGCAGCTCCTGCACGATCACGCCCGCAAGCGCCGCATTCCGCTGTTCGAGGCAGCGCGTGCTGTCGCGGAGACCGACGAATTGAAGCCGAAGGCGCGCGGGAGCTTGCGCGGTGTCGTGCAGCAATTCGACCGCTGGCGGGCGCAGAGCGAGGTGACCTCGCACACGGAGTTGGCCGAGATCGTGCTCGACGAGAGCGGCTACACCGAGATGTGGCAGAAGGACCGCTCGGCGGACGCCGCCGGCCGGCTCGACAATCTCAAGGAGCTCATTCGCTCGATGGAGGAGTTCGAGAACCTGCAAGGCTTCCTCGAGCACATCTCGCTGGTGATGGACCGCGACGGCGAAGCCGGCGACGAAGCGGTGTCGCTGATGACGCTGCACTCAGCGAAGGGCCTGGAGTTCGACAACGTCTTCCTGCCCGGCTGGGAGGAAGGCCTGTTTCCAAGCCAGCGCACGCTCGACGAGCAGGGCCGCGCGGGCCTTGAGGAAGAGCGCCGCCTCGCCCATGTCGGGCTGACCCGTGCCCGGCGCCGCGCGAAAATCTATTTCGCCACCAACCGCCGCATCCACGGCACCTGGTCGACCACGATCCCCTCGCGCTTCCTCGACGAATTGCCGGCGCATAATGTCGAGATCACGGAATCCAAGGGCGGCTCCGGCTGGGGCGGCGCCGGCGGCTACGGCCCCTCGCGCTTCGACAATGTCGAAGCCTTCGGCTCGAGCTATACAACACCGGGCTGGCAACGCGCCCAGGCCAACCGCGCCCGCAACCAGAACCGCGGCGGCGGCTCGCGCGGCGGATTCGACGAGGAGCAATCGCCCTTCGGCGGCTTTGGCCGCAACAAGCGCGCCCCCGTGGTGATCGAAGGCGAACTGGTGGCGAAATCCACCGGGACCGTTTCGGAATTCTCGCTCGATGACCGCGTGTTCCACCAGAAATTCGGCTACGGCCATGTGGTGAAGATCGACGGCAACAAGCTCACCATCGCCTTCGAGAAGGCGGGCGAAAAAAAGGTGGTCGATAGTTTCGTGGAGCGGGTGTAGGAGAGTGTCCTGCGGGTCGCGCACTTAATGCCGGCAGACAGGCCGTAGGGTCTACATGATCCACAGAGGGTTTTCATGTTGACCAACAGCCGCGAGATCATACGCCGCCTGGAGCGGGAAGGATGGGTACTTGTTCGCGTTACCGGTTCGCACCACGTGTTCAAGAATCCCATATCCGGCGAAACGCTGGTCATTCCGCACCCGAAGAAGGACTTGGGGATTGGTGCGCGCCATCTATAAAGGTGCAGGGTGGAAGCCCGATTGAGGTTAGCCATGGCTCACTACGTCGCGATTGTTGAGGACGCCGGACCTGAGCACAGTGTTGGTGTCTGGTTTCCGGATCTGCCCGGCTGCACTTCCGGCGGGGATGATATCGATGAAGCCTTGCGCAATGCGCCGGAGGCTTTGCAGCTCTATGCGGAAAGCCTTGAAAATGACGGCAAGTCGCTGCCGCATCCGCGAACACTGACCGAACTGAGGGCCGATCCGGAGATCGCGAACGACATAAAGACCTACATGGTCGCCCTGATTGAACTACCCGCGCGCGCTCACGCGGCGGAGTGAACTGATCGTCGTTTCGACGGATTGCAGAACCCGCCAAGTGTACCTATGTATTCGCCGCCCCTCCTCTCGCGCGGCGCAACGTCGCGTTCCCTGTCACATTTCCTGCCAGCTCGTCACCACCAGCCATGTCGCCGATCATTTCCGTTTCCAATCTTTCGAAGGTCTATGGCTCCGGCTTCAAGGCGCTGAACAACATCAATCTCGATATCCGGCGCGGCGAGATTTTTGCCCTGCTCGGGCCGAACGGCGCCGGCAAGACGACGCTGATCAGCATCATCTGCGGCATCGCCAATCCGAGTGAAGGCAATGTCTCGGTCGACGGCCACGACATCATCAAGTCCTACCGCGCCGCACGCTCGATGATCGGCCTCGTGCCGCAGGAACTGCACACCGATTCCTTCGAATCGGTATGGGCGACCGTGAGTTTCAGCCGCGGCCTGTTCGGCAAGCCGAAGAACCCCGCTCATATCGAGAAGGTGCTGAAGGATCTTTCGCTGTGGGAGAAGAAGGATTCCAAGATCATCACGCTGTCGGGCGGCATGAAGCGCCGCGTGATGATCGCAAAGGCGCTGTCGCACGAGCCGCAGATATTGTTCCTGGACGAGCCGACCGCCGGCGTCGACGTCGAGCTGCGCAAGGGCATGTGGGAGGTCGTGCGGACGCTGCGGGATGCCGGCGTCACCATCATCCTGACCACGCACTACATCGAGGAAGCCGAGGAGATGGCCGACCGCATCGGCGTCATCAACAAGGGCGAGATCATCCTGGTCGAGGAGAAGGCCAAGCTGATGGAGAAGCTCGGCAGGAAGCAGCTCAAGCTGCATCTGGCGCACAGGATCGACGCCGTTCCGCCGGCGCTTGCGCCCTATCATCTCGTGCTGTCGGAAGGCGGCACCGAGCTGGTCTACGATTACGACACCGCGGGCGAGCGCACCGGCATCACCAGCCTGCTCGGCGATCTCCGCAATGCCGGGATCCGTTTCTCCGACCTCGAGACCAGCCAGTCTTCGCTCGAAGACATCTTCGTCAGCCTGGTGAGAGCGCCATGAACTATCGAGCGATTCGCGCAATCTATTTGTTCGAAATGGCGCGCACCTGGCGCACGCTGTTGCAGAGCATCGTCTCGCCTGTGGTGTCGACCTCGCTTTATTTCGTGGTGTTTGGCGCCGCGATCGGCTCGCGCATCACGGAGGTCGAAGGCGTCAGCTACGGCACCTTCATCGTGCCTGGGCTCGTGATGCTGTCGGTGCTGACGCAGAGCATCGCCAATGCATCCTTCGGCATCTATTTCCCGAAATTCGTCGGCACGATCTATGAAATCCTCTCGGCGCCGATCTCCTATTTCGAGATCATCATCGGCTATGTCGGGGCGGCCGCGACCAAATCGATCGTCCTCGGGCTCATCATCATGGCGACGGCCGGATTGTTCGTGCCGCTGCACATCAATCACCCGATCTGGATGCTGACTTTCCTGGTGCTGACCGCCGTCACCTTCAGCCTGTTCGGCTTCATTATCGGCATCTGGGCCGATGGATTCGAGAAGCTGCAGATGATCCCGATGCTGGTGGTGACGCCGCTGACGTTCCTGGGCGGCAGCTTCTATTCCGTGAACATGCTGCCCTCGGGCTGGCGCACCATCACCCTGCTCAACCCTGTGGTCTACCTGATCTCCGGCTTCCGCTGGAGCTTCTATGGGATCGCCGATGTCGGCGTAGGCCTGAGCCTCGGCATGACCCTGGGCTTCCTCGCCACCTGCCTGGCAATCGTCTGGTGGATCTTCAGGACGGGCTACCGGCTCAAACGTTGATCGCCTCGCGGTCATTTCGGGGCATGCGAAGCATGAACCCGGAATCCAAAGATTGCGGTGCGAGATTCTCCGATGTGCAAGTGCACATCGTAGTTCGCGCTCACGCGCGCCCCGGAATGACGATGTCCCTCACGACGATCAGCGATAGCAGCGGAAATGGCCGGAGCGGGTGTAGTAGCCGCGGCAGCGATGGCCACGGTGCCAACCGCGATTGGGCAGGCCGAGCACGCCGTTGACCGCACCCACGGCACCGCCGACGCCGGCGCCAACCGCACCCCCAACCACGCCGCCGACCGGACCGGCGATCCGATTGCCCTCGTAGGCTCCCTCGTGCGCGCCGCGCACGATGCCTTGGGCATGTCCCAGATGAGGCATCGCAAGCAATGCAAGGATGATGGCGCCGGCCGCAAGCACGAGCCGCGCCGGCGTGACATCAGGCAGCGCCAGCGTCTTGACCTTGGTCCTCTTCATCACAATTCCCAAAAATGCACGGTAAATTGTACCGTCAGGCGGGAGTGTGAAACGCCCTTGCGGCCAAATGGTTGCGCGTCTGTGACGAATTCGAGTCGTGTGCTCACACTCGCGAAAAAGTCAGCAGGCCAGCGCCGGATTTCTCCGACGACGCCTTGCTTGTGCCGCTCGTTATATTAACGATGCATGGCCGAGCTACTGGAACCCGAGCCGGATTCCGGGCATAGTGCTTGCCGGGGACGGAGAACCGCGGCGCTGCAATGTTAGGCCTGGAGGGCCAAAGTAAGATGCGTACGTTCCTCGTTGCTTTCACCGCCCTGACGCTGGCTTTTGCCGGCGCCGCACAGGCCAAAGTCGCCATCACCGTCGACAAGGATAACCAGCAGATGACCGTCGCGGTCGACGGCGTTGAGCGGTATCGCTGGCCGGTCTCGACCGGCATCCCCTCCTACGAGACGCCGAACGGCAGCTTCCGCACTTTCCGCATGGAGGAAGACCACTACTCCAAGGAATTCGACGACGCGCCGATGCCGCACTCGATCTTCTTCACCAAGATCGGGCACGCGATCCACGGCACCGATTCCGTCAACCGCCTCGGCAGCCCTGCCTCGCATGGCTGCGTGCGATTGTCGCGCGAACATGCAGCCACGCTCTACGCCCTGGTACAGGAGCAAGGCGTGCTCAACGCCACGGTGACGCTGACCGGCTCCTCGCAGGTGGCGCTCGCGCGGAATCCGAAACGCGGCAACACCGCGGTCGCCCGCCGCGCGCCGCAGTACGAGCAGCAATTTGGCGATGCCGCTGGCGATCCTGTGATGATCACACCGCAACAGCAGCAGCAAATGCCGCAGGTCCGTGCCGACGATGGCTACATCTATCCGGCCGACGGCAGCTCCAATGCGCAGGTGTATCCGGCGCCGCGCAGCCGCCGCGTCTACGATACGCAGACCTATTATCGCCAACCGCAACAACCGCAGCAATATTCCGACCGCTACGCGCCGGCGCCGCAAGGCTATTACTATCCGCCGCGGCCGCGCGGGTTCTTCACTTACCAGGACTGACCAGCGCCGAGTTGGTCGGCACGACAGAGCGGGATGGCTGCGTCATCTCGCTCTTTTTTCTTCTGCGCCCAATTTCCATGCCTAATCTTTGCCTGTGCGCGAACGCCTCGCATTCCCCTGAAACTCCGCTTTACGCCAATGCGATCCTGCACGTCCGGATCGTGCATGATCCTCATCAACACGCCTGCGTGAGCCCAAATTGACAACGCCCGCCGTGTCCGTATTGTGTCTAGTTGTTTCGCTGGATTTCCCATGACACAAGAAGAAATATCCGGTTTTTGCGTGGATTCGCTTGCGAAAGTGCTGCGGATCGCCAAGGACCGGATCAAGACCGATACCAAGTTCAACCGGCTCGGGCTCGACTCGGCGATGGTCGTCTATGTCATGATGGAACTCGAGGAGAAGCTCGACCTCGAGCTTTCGACCGACGACTTCTACGACTATCCGACCGTCGACGCGCTGTCGCGTTACCTCGCTGAAAAGCTCGCAGCCCGCTCCGCTGCCTGACCCCTAATCGTCGCCGGATATCATTGACCAAGATGGAGACGTTTTCCTCGCTGGTGGCGCTGCTGGCAAAGCGGGCGGAAACGCAGCCCGATGCGCGCGCCTACATCTTCCTCTCCGACCGCGGGGCGGAGGAAGCCATCCTCACCTTTCGCGAGCTGCATGACGCTGCCCGCGCGCTGGCGGCGCGGCTTGGCGAAGTCACCCGGCCGGGCGATCGCGCGATGCTGGTGTTTCCGCCCGGTCTCGAATTCGTCGTCGCCTTCTTCGGCTGCCTGATCGCGCGTGTGATCGCAGTGCCGATGATGATGCCACGGCGGCAGAGTGCGCGCGACTCCAGCGCCGCGATCATGGCCAATTGCGAACCTGCAATCGCGCTCACCAGTTCGGCCTTCGCCATCCGCGGCGATCTGCAGGAGCGGTTTTCGCGCGAAGGCCTGCAGTGGCTGGCCGTCGATCTCGACACGACGCCGGCGCAGCCTGCGGCCGATCTGCCGCTTCCAGCGCGAGAGGATATCGCCTTCCTGCAATACACCTCGGGCTCGACGTCCGAGCCGAAGGGCGTCGCCGTCAGCCACGGCAACCTGCTCGCCAATCTCGAGATGATCCGCATCTCGCTCGGCAACACCGAGCGGTCGACCTATGTCAATTGGGTGCCGCTCTATCACGACATGGGGCTGATCCTGAACACGCTGGAGGCGTTCTATGTCGGTGCGCTCTGCGTGCTGATGGCGCCGAACGCCTTCACCCAGCGCCCACTCAACTGGCTGCGCGCGATCAGCGACTATCGCGCCGAGGTCGCCTGCTGCCCGAATTTCGGCTACGATCTCTGCGTCAGCCGCTACCGCGCCGAGCAGATGCAGGGCGTCGATCTCTCCTCCTGGAAGATCGCGCTCAACGGCGCCGAGCCGGTGCACGCCGAGACGATCAAGCAATTCATCGAGACCTTCGCCGCTCACGGCTTCGATCCCCGCGCCGCGTTCCCGGCCTATGGCATGGCGGAAGCGACGCTCTTGATCTCCGGCGGCAGCCGCGGCGCCGGCCATGTGACGCGCGACGTTAGCCGCGCCGCGCTGCAGGCGCATCGGGCCGAAGCGCCGGCTGATGCGGCGGATAGCCAGACGCTGGTCGGCTGCGGCCGCGCGCTCGAAGGCGAGCGGATCGCGATCGTCGATCCCGACACCTGCGCGCGCCTGCCCGTGGACCAGGTCGGCGAGGTCTGGGTCAACGGTGCCAACGTCGCGGGCGCCTATTGGAAGAATCCGGAAGCGACCCGGACCGGCCTGCACGCGCGCATCGCGGGCGATGACGACGGCGCGAGCTGGCTGCGCACCGGCGACCTCGGCTTCCTGGATCGGACGGGTGAAGTCTTCATCACCGGACGGATCAAGGACTTGATCATCGTCCGCGGCATCAACCACTATCCGCAGGATCTCGAGCGCACGGTGCAGGCGGCACATGCCGCGCTGCGGGCCAATTGCGGCGCGGCGTTCTCCGTCAGCGACGAGCACGGCGACGAAACGCTTGTCGTCGTGCAGGAGGTCGAGCGCACCGAACGCAACCGGATCGACGGCGCCGAGATGAAGGGCCTGATCCGCGAGCACGTCACCGACCAGCACGAATTGTTCGCGCGCCATATCGTGTTGATCCGGCCGGGCACGCTGCCGAAGACCACCAGCGGCAAGATCCAGCGCAGCCTGGCGCGCCGGCTGTGGTCCGAAGGCCGGTTCGAGGATCTCGCCGCCGACGCGGATTGACTCGCTCTTGCCGTCATCGTCCGGCTTGACCGGACGATCCAGTATTCCAGAGGCAGTAGTGCTTGAGCCGAGAGGCCGCTGGTTACTGGATGCCCCCGCCGGAGCTTGTCGTCGGCCTCGCCGAAGGCGAGACCCGGTGGCGGAGCATGACAAGAAGAACGATCATCAGAAGTCGATCTTCGCCGCTTCGCCATCGCGGATACTGGCGACGATGCCCTCCTGTATCTTGCTAGCGATGCTCGGGCGGTAGTGGATGAAATCGGCAAAATTCGCGCGGTCGCGGGTCAGTGCATTGTCGATGCGGTAGTTGATGAAATTGCTGTTCGGCCGACCGGCCACGACGCGCTTCAGAGCCGCGTTGCACGCCTCACGGTCGGCCGCAGCGGGCGTACCGGGCTGCGGCATCTTGCTTTGCAGGGTCGGCGGCACGACGATGACGACGCTGGTCTCGGCTGGAAGCTTCTTGACCGCCGCATCGAGTCGCGCGACGTCGGGCAACATCTCGCGCTCGGCGACCGTTGCGGCCGGCGGCGGATCGCGCGGCGGACTGATTTCGCGGAAGGTGCCGGGCAGCCAGATGTCCTCGTAGCTGAAGAAGCCGGTGGGGTCCCTGCGCTGATGCCAGCCGAGGCCGATCGAGAGCCGTTGGAACGTGCGCTCGATCGTCGTCCATGACAGCAGGTGTGTCGCATAAGGGAGAGAGCTTTCGCCATAGAGCCAATCGGGGAAGGTGCCCGGCGGCGACTGGATGGGGACGTGATGGCACCACCAGGGATCAACGACGAACACCAGTGCGCGCACCCGCTTGTGATGCCGCAGGAAGAAATCGAGCAGCATAAGCTGCTCGTGCGGATTGCCGCCAGTCATGTAGAGCTGCACGAAGTTCAGGCCGGTCGCCTTCGACAGCTCCGTCGGTTCAAGCATCTGCGCGGTCGAATTGCCGATGATGGCGGAATCGAAATTCGGATCGCGCGCGCGGCTTGCCGCAGACGTGAGCGTGTTCCGATCGTCGACGCCGTCGATGCCGAGAAAGCCAAACTTTCCGGTGTCATAGGGATCGACCAGGATCATTAGCGCGTAGAGCAGCAGCAAGCCGCCAACCAGCGTACCGACACAGTTGGCCAGACAACGGCTCCATTCGGGCGACGTGTCAGAACTGGTAGTAAGCGAAGCCACGAACGTTCCCTTCTCCGAGCAAGATCAGGATGACCAACAGACCGAGGCCGGCGACTACGCCGAGCCAGGGTCGCGGCCGCTGCATCACGCGTTCGACGATGTCCTGGGTCGCCGGCAGCAGGAAGGCCATCAGCGGAACGACGACGAGCGGCCACAGATGCTTCCCCTCCGACAGATTGGGCGGAACGGCGAGGCCGTGGAAGATGTTCAACGCCGCATCGAGCGTGCCGGCGCGGAAGAACACGCCGGTCAGAAGCACGAAGATCACCGTCAGCGCCCATCCGGCGAGCGCGGGCAGCCGCGGCCCGTAGCGGCGCCACAGCGAGCAGACCACCAGCGCCAAGCCATGCAGCGTGCCCCACAGCACGAAGGTCCAATTCGCGCCGTGCCAGAGGCCGCACAGCGCCATGGTCAGCACCATCACCGCGAAATATTGCAGTTGGTAGAAGCGCCGCGGCACCATGCGCTTGTTGGCGAGCGGAAAGAACAGATATTCGCGCAGGAATGTCATCAAGGTGATGTGCCAGCGCTGCCAGAAATCCTGGATGCTGGTGGAGCGGAACGGCGCATCGAAATTGTACGGCAGCTTGACGCCGAACAACAGGCCGAGCCCGACCGCGATGTCGGAATAGCCGGCGAAGTCGTAGAGGATCTGGATGCCGAAGGCGAGCGCGAGCCATGCGTCGCCATTGCTCACCGGCCCTTCGAGCGCCCGCGCATAGATCGGATCGATCAGCCGCGCAATACGGTCGCCAAGCAGGATCTTTTCGACGAGCCCGATCAGGATGAAGGCGATGCCGACGCAGAACTGGCGCTGCCAGCCCGGCACATAGACCTTCTTGCCGAACTGCTCCATCACCTGCGACCAGCGCACCAACGGTCCGGCCAGCGCCTGCGGGAAGAAAGAGATGTAAAGCGCGTAGCGGTTCAGCGAATAGGTCGGCGCCTTTCCCTTGCGCAGATCGACCAGATACATGATGTGGTGGAAGGTGAAGAAGGAGATGCCGAGCGGCAGCACGATGTCGAGCACGGGCATCGGCCGCCCCAGCGCAAGGCCGATATTGTAGGCGAGGAAGTTGGCGTATTTGAACCAGCCGAGGACGCCAAGATTGGCAACGATCGCAGCGGTGATGATCCACGGCATCTTGGTCCTGGCATAGGTCATCGCTGCAATCCAGTTGATCAGGATCGACAGGATCAGGAGCAGGACGAAGGGCGGATTGCCGTAGGCGTAGAACACCAGCGACATCGCAACGAGCGTCCAGATCCGCCACTGCGGATGCGGATCGACAAATCGATAGATCAGGATTGCCGCCGGCAGGAAGCCCAGCAGGAAGGGGTAGTCGTTGAACAGCATCAGCCGGCAATCTCAGGCATGACCCGGGTTACTCACCTTATCCGCCGGAAGCCGACGACTATCCGTGCTCGAGCTCGGCCACGTCGGGCGCCGGCTCGTGCAGCCGCCGCAGCGCGATCTTCTCCGCACTCGGCACCTTGACGTTCCAGGCCAGTCCCAGCGCGGCAAGCACTCGGATGAAGAGATAGCCGGGATCGAATTCGAACCATCGCAACCCGAACGCCGCCGAATAAGGAAAGGCATGGTGATTGTTGTGCCACCCCTCGCCCCACGCCAACCATGCCATTACGCCGAGATTGCGGCTGTTGTCACCCCGGGTGCGGTAGGGACGTGCGCCAAACGTGTGCATGACCGAGTTGATTGCCGACATTGCCTGTTCGACCGCGAACATGCGCGCCACGCCGCCCCAGAGGAACCCGGCCACCGCGCCCCATAGGCTGCCGGCGACCAACCCGCCAATGGCGGTCGGGATCAACAGCCCCACCAGCACCCAGGCGTAATAGTAGCTGTTGACCCGGACCAGCACCGGCTGCGCCATCAGGTCCGGAACGTAATGGGCGACATTCGGATAATCATGCTCGATCATCCAGGTCAAATGCGCATGCAGGAAGCCGCGCAGACGGCCGAGGAGGCTCCCGCCATGCAGATTGGGCGAATGCAGGTCGCCCTCGTGATCGCTGAGTTCGTGGTGGCGACGATGCATGGCGGCCCAGGATACCATCGACCCCCGCCCGGCCATCGAGCCCATGATGATCAGCATCGCGCTCACGGCTGTCCCGGTTGTGAAGGCGCGGTGCGTGAACAACCGGTGATAGCCGACGGTGAGGCCGAGGCCTGTGACCAGCCACATCGCGAAGAATAGGCTGATTTCGAGCGCCCCGATCGGGCGATAGAACAGGGCGCCAAGCGCGATCAATGTCCCGATGAATGGCAATACATCGAACAGGATAAAATGCTGCCGCTGCAATCGATGAAAATGCCGGCTCCGGATAATCCGATGGTCGCGCATGAATAATGGAACAATTGGGAAACAAGTTCCATCAGTATAGAGTCGGCCCCCGCCCGCAACCATTGCGACGGATTTGCCCTGCAGATCGCGAACGCGGGCGGCGGGTGTTGCAAAAATATCGAGCTCACTACTCGCCGTCGCGCAATCGCCGGTAAACCGCGCCCAGGATGTTGGAATAGTCGTCGGTCCAGACCCGCTGCTTTTCATCGGCCTCGGTTTCGGTCCACGAGTCGGACGAGGCGAGCTTGCCGACATCGGCCTCCTCGCGGGCGGAGATCACGACCGAGGTCGAGAAAATGTACTCGCTGTCACGGCCGGAATCCTCGCTGTAGACCCAGCTCTTGAGGTCGTTGGCCTCGGCGATGCCGACCACGACGCTGGAAAGCTCGAGGTGGCGGTTGGAGACGTGCATCACCACCGCGCCCTGCGGCGCCAGCTTGGCCTTGTAGATCGCCATCGCCTCCTCCGTCGCCAGATGGATCGGGATCGCGTCGGACGAATAGGCATCGACGATGATGAGGTCGTAGATGCCATCAGGCTCGCGAGCGAAGGTGAGCCTGGCATCGCCGATCACCGGCTTCAAGTCAGGGGCGCAATTCTGGATGTAGGTGAAATATTTCGGATCGCGCGCGGTATCGACCATGGTCTGGTCGATCTCGAAGAACTTCCATTGTTCGCCCGGCTCTGCGGCGCAGGTGAGCGTGCCTGAGCCGAGTCCGATCACGGCCACCTTAAGCGGAGCGCCCTTGCGCTCGCGCATCGCCGCGATCGTCTGCCCGATGCCGCCGTCCTTGTGATAGTACGTAATGGGTTCGGGCCGGCCGGTTACCGGCGTGCCGTTGTCGTTCTTGAAGCGCTCGGCGCCGTGAATGGTGGTGCCGTGCATCAGCACGTGATATTGGCCGTTCGGCGTCACCACGATCTTGTGCACGCCGAAGAAACTGCGGACGGTCTCGACCCGGCCGTTATCGGAGGGGTAAGCGCGCAACAGCAGCAGCGCCACCACGACGGTCGCGAAGATCTTCCAGCGGCTCGCGTTGAGCGTAAGCGCCAGCAGCGCCGAGAGCACGCCGACCGCGCCGATCACCCACGACCGCCGCTCGTCGAGCCAGTTGAACAGCGTCCCGGTTGAATAGGACGGCACGATCAGCGCGACCGCGAGCACGGCAAGGAACGGCCAGTACCAGGCACTCCAGCGCGGCAGCCGCTCTCCCCCGCCGGACGGCCGGCACAGCGCGGCGAGCGCCAGCAGGATCGGGTATTCCGCCACCCAGGAGAAGGCAAACGGCGCGATCAGGCCTGCGAACAGGCCGCCGACCATGCCGCCGAACGACAGCGCCACGTAGAAGCCGGTGAGGTATTTTGCTGCCGGCCGGGTCCGCGCCAATTCACCATGGCAAGCCATCGCGATGATGAAAAAGGCGAGTTGGTGACCGCCCAGCGTCAGCAGCAGACTCTGTTCGCCACCAACCGCAAGCAGGATGACGACGCACGCAATTGCGATTGGCTGCGCGCGAAGCATGAACTCATGCGAAAACAGCGGGCGCGACTGGAACACCAGCACCCAGGTCAGGAGGTAAAGCGACAGCGGCAAGACCCAGAGCAGCGGCGCTGCCGCAACGTCGGTCGAGATGTGCGCGGTCACGGCGATCAGAAGGCCCGAAGGCACCGCGGCAAGGAAGATCCAGCGCAAACGCAACAGCCAGGAGGGTGCCGGCGCATCGGCATCATCGACCGGCAAATTCAGCGCCGCCGCGCTCGCGGACGAACGCATCAACAGCACGCCGCAACCCGCGATCAAGAGGATCAGCAAGCCATAACCGCCGGTCCAGATCAGGTTTTGCGTGCGCAGCGTGAACATCGGCTCCAGCAGCACCGGATAGGACAGCAGCGCGAGAAAGCTGCCGATGTTCGAAGACGCATAAAGGAAGTACGGATCCGGACCGTTGGGATGGCCGGTGCGTACAAACCAGGCCTGCAGCAGCGGGTTGTTGGCGGCGAGCGCGAAGAACGGCAGGCCGATCGAGACCGCGAACAGGCCGAGCAACCAGAACGCGTAACCTGAGGTCGGTGGATCGCCCCAGCCGCTCTGGATCGCGAGCGGCAGCGTCAGCATGGCCGCGACCAAAAGCAAGAGATGCACCGCGACCGGAGCCGCGCGGCTCTTCAGCTTCATCAAATAGTGCGCGTAGGCGTAGCCCGCGAGCAGCAGCGACTGGAAGAACACCATCGCCACCGACCACACCGCCGGTGAGCCGCCAAGCCGCGGCAGCACCATCTTGGTGAACAGCGGCTGCACCGAGAACAACAGGAGCGCGCTGACGAAGATCGCGGTGGTGTAGACGATCAACACCAGCCGGTTTCGCGCGGCGGACGGCTTGGAAATCATGAAAGCTCCGGCTTGGGCCCGGCGGACGCCGCGGCGAGATTTCCGGCGCATGCACGCCAGAGGTTTCAATTGAGCATATGACGGTATGGTAGGCAATGTAACCCGGTAACATGGACTTGACGATGTGCCAGTGCGGAGCGACATGCCGGAGTATGAGAGGATATGAGTCCGCATTCTCGCGACGCGTTGCGTCCGAGCTTTGCTTCACTTTCCACCCTCCTCGAAAGACAGAGGGCGCAGGGAAAGCCGGGCGCTGGTTGCACCCATGGGTCCCGTGCAACAAAAAGCACGGGGGTAGGACCACAGGTTCAACCGAAGCATTCCGGCTTTCCCTGCGCGATGGTTTACGGTTTCCTTCGCGCTCTCCCCGGTGACCGGGCTTTCTTGCCACCGTCGCTCTGTTCAACGAACAGACCTTAGCGCCAGCGTCGGGGCGCCAGGACCACACGACTTCGCCGTCCGTGATACGCGTGCTCGTCAGTCACACGCATCGCGTCCACCGCATCTCACCGCAACGTTCGTGACGATCGCGACCCGCCCCTCATTTGGATGAGACGTGCGGAGTCATAGAGGTGATTTGCCCGACGGCGAAAGCGGAATGTTTTTTGCGTGAGGACTGGACCGCGCAAATCACGTTGATTGGATTAAGGAAAATCGTGCGAATGACACGACGCCGTCATGCCCGGGCTTGTCCCGGGCATCCACGTCCTTTGGCTCCGTGCGCGGAGAGAACGTGGATGGCCGGGTCAAGCCCGGCCATGACAGAGGAGAGGATTGCGCGATGCGTCCCACTGTCATTCCGGGGCGTCCGAAGGACCAGCCCGGAATGACGGAGCGGACGGAGGGCGCCCCGGAATGACGACGGGGGCGAGTGACGAAATAACTCGTGGCTTGTGCGCAACGATGGGTTACTGGCAAGCTCCTTAAGAAAATGAAGCTGACATGAACGAAACGGACGTCGTCATCATCGGTGCCGGGCATAATGGCCTCACTTGCGCGGCCTATCTCGCGATGGCGGGGTTGCGCGTGAAAGTGGTCGAGCGCCGCAAGGTGGTGGGCGGTGCGGCGGTGACGGAAGAATTCCATCCCGGATTCCGCAACTCGGTCGCCGCCTATACGGTGAGCCTGCTCAATCCGAAGGTCATTGCCGATCTCAGGCTCGCCGAGCACGGCCTGCGGATCGTCGAACGACGCGCGCAAAACTTTCTTCCGTCCTCCGACGGCAGCCATCTCCTCACCGGCGAAGGCCGCACCAAGGAAGCCGTCGCCAGGCTCAGCGCGCATGATGCGGAGGAGATCGGCATCTTCTCGCGCCAGCTCGAGGCAATCGCCGACGTGCTGCGCCAGTTCGTGTTGCGCGCACCGCCGAACCTCGTCGAGGGGTTTGGCGCGGACGCGCTCCGCGAGGCCTTCAACGCGCTCGGCTCCGCCAACCTCTTGCGCAAGCTTTCGCTGGAACAGCAGCGCGACCTGCTCGACCTCTTCACCCGCTCGGCCGGCGAGATGCTGGACGAGCGGTTCGAGAACGACCTGGTAAAAGCGCTGTTCGGCTTCGATGCCATCGTTGGCAATTATGCGAGCCCCTATGCCGCCGGCTCGGCTTACGTGATGCTGCATCACGCCTTCGGCGAAGTGAACGGCAAGAAAGGCGTCTGGGGCCACGCGATCGGCGGCATGGGCGCGATCACGCAGGCGATGGCGGCCGCGGCACACGCGCATGGCGCCGAGATCGAAGTGGATAGCGGCGTGCGCGAAGTGATGGTCGAGAACGGCCGCGCCGCCGGTGTCGTGCTCGACAACGGCACCACCATTCGCGCCAAGTACGTTGCCGCCAACGTCAATCCGAAACTGCTCTACACGCAGCTGCTGCCGGCGGGCGCGCTGGCGCCGGAATTCCTGCAGCGCATGTCGCGCTGGCGCAACGCCTCCGGCACCTTTCGCATGAATGTCGCGCTAGCCGGCCTCCCCTCCTTCACCGCATTGCCGGGCGCAGCCGATCACCTCACCGCCGGCATCATCATCGCGCCGAGCCTTGGCTACATGGACCGCGCATGGCTTGATGCGCGCAGCTTTGGCTGGAGCCGCGAGCCCATCGTCGAAATGCTGATCCCCTCGACGCTGGACGACAAGCTGGCGCCGGCGGGACAGCATGTCGCGAGCCTGTTCTGCCAGCATGTCGCGCCGGAACTGCCGGGCGACGAATCCTGGGACGATCATCGCGATGAGGTTGCCGACCTCATGATCGCGACGGTCGACAGATACGCGCCCGGCTTTGCCGCAAGCGTCATCGGCCGGCAGGTGCTCTCTCCGCTCGACCTGGAGCGGCAATTCGGCCTATTGGGCGGCGATATCTTCCACGGCGCGCTGACGCTGAACCAGCTCTTCTCCGCCCGCCCGATGCTCGGCCATGCCGACTACCGCGGCCCGCTCAAGGGGCTCTATCACTGCGGTTCCGGCGCTCATCCCGGCGGCGGCGTCACCGGCGCGCCCGGTCACAACGCCGCGCAGGTGATCCTGGGCGATCATCGCTCCCTATTCGCAAGGCGTTGAAAAGCGTGTGGACAGGGTGTGGATATCAGGTGGATGCGGATGTGCATCCATCTCCCGGTCAAGCCGCCGCGGGCCGCGACACGTCGCGATCGTCGGCAAACAGCGTTTCGAGCAGCTTCACAACCTGCTCCCGCCCCTGGCTCGGCTGGCTCAGGAATTCCGCGAGCTCGATCTCGTCGGTCTCGATGGCATACCCGGCACCGCGGAAGTCACCCCGCTTCTTTTCGTGCTCGACGAACAGCCGGCTGGCTTCGGTATCGAACGCCAGGCGCCAGCGGTCCTCGTCGGCACCTTCCGAGCGCTGATAGAGCGGCCGTCTTAACAGGGACATGGGACCCTCCTTGTTTTGGCCGCCAGCCTATCACGACTTCGCTTGCTTCACCTCGCCCGCTTGCGGGAGAGGAGCGCAGCATCCATCGCGGCGGCATTTCAACCTGATCGGATCACACTCTAGTCAGGTGGAGAACCCTGTTGAAAACCCCGGCATTCTCGGCTGGCAACTTCTCCATGACGGCCCGTGCACGCGCCGGAAGACAATCGCGTCGCGAACTACGGTGATCGATCCGGTTTAGCGCCGCTTGCGGCGGCCGGGGCGATCGATGAGAAAATCGTCCAGCTTGGAGCCGGCACCAAGTCGCTTTGCCAGCCATAGAGGCTGTTTGCCGCGACCCGACCACGTCTCGCCAGGGTTTTTCGGGTTCCGATACTTCGGGAGAACCTTTGGATAAGGGCGGCGGCTACGATCTGGTTTCGCGGCTTCGCCGGGCGACTGAAGCTTGCTCAGCCGGTCCTCGAGCGTGGCTTTCTCGGTGATTATGCGTTGCGTCAGCTCGGCCGCTACTCGTTCATGAAGCGCCCACAGTTGGTCTGTGGACATGGATCGGAAGCCGTTATTTTTCATCGAGTCGCGCCCAGGAATAAAAACAGAGCGCACTTACCAACGACGCCGGACACAAACAAGCGTCCAGATACCACTTGGCGCATCCCTCACAGGGAGAAGTTCCGCTTCCTGTCGTCAAGGCATCAGACTCGCGCATTCAGGCGCGGCCGCGATGACGTCCTGTCCTCTCGCTTCGAGGCCGCCTGGAAGATGTTTGCCGTCGCCTCGCAAGCGCCCTCGCTTCCGCCTCCCGCACCTGTCGTCGAAGGTCGTGAAGTTCAGCAACGCGTTGGGCTATCAGCTTCACGCTCCTGCGAAGAATTCTGGCCGAGAACCTTTTACAACCACTCATTATTACTCCTAAATAAAACAACTGTAAATTTAATAAAAGCAACTGGTTACCATCATGCATTGTTCATATGAACTTTCAATTGTAGGAAAACCACGGGCTTTTGGCACGCACGCGTACCCGCTCCCAGAGCCCGATCAAAGAGTTACTCGAAGTTTCGGCTCCCTACTGCCTCGCCGGAATCCAAGATGATAATGCGATCGTGGTTAATGCTGACATTCCGGATGAAGTCGAAACGGTTACCCTAAATGCTACCGAAACCTACCCATCGTGCCAGCCTCGCGCTTCCCGACGAGCAGACCGCCAGGCGGCTGGTCGACACGCTGACCGAGATATTCTTCGAGGGCGAGACGGCGATTGCCGCGTTCGAGCGGCCGGACGGGCGCTGGGAAGTCACCGCGCATTTTGCCGATGCGCCGGACCAGGCGTTGATGCGCGAGCTCGTCGCCAATGCGGCCGGCGAAGACCTCGCCAAGACCATTGCCTTCGACACCGTCGAGGCCAAGGACTGGGTCAAGGCCAGCCTCGAGGACCTCGTCCCCGTCCCCGCCGGGCGCTTCGTCGTGCACGGCCAGCACGACCGCACCCGCGTGGCGCCGAACAAGCTCGGCATCGAGATCGAGGCCGCGCTGGCCTTCGGCACCGGCCACCACGGCACCACGCGCGGCTGCCTCTTACTGCTCGATCACGTGCTGAAGGCGCATCATCCGCGCCGCGTGCTCGACCTCGGCACCGGCACCGGTGTGCTGGCGATCGCCGCGGCGAAGGCGCTGCACGGCACAGTGCTGGCAAGCGACATCGATCCGCCATCGGTCAACGTGGCGCGTGAGAATGCCGAACTGAACGAGACCGGCCACCTCGTGACGACGATCCGCGCCACCGGCTTCTCGGCGCCGCAATTTTCCCAGCATGGCCCGTTCGACCTCGTGCTCGCAAACATCCTCGCCAATCCGCTGCGGCAATTGGCTGGTACGATGGCGCGCCATCTCGCGCCTTCCGCGCACGTGATCTTGTCGGGGCTCCTGACGCATCAGGCGCCAAGCGTAATCGCCGCGTACCGCGCGCGCGGGCTGGTGCCGTTACGGCATCTGAAAATCGAGGGATGGAGCAGCCTGCTGCTGCGCTCGGTTAAGTGAGCCCTCTGGCAAGGGAATGCGGCGATTGCACGCTTTGCTGCAAGGTCATGACGATCGAGACGCTCGCGAAGCCGGCAGGAGCGTGGTGGCCGGAATGCAAGCCTGGGCGCGGATGCCAGAGTTATGAGAACCGACCGGCTGAGTGCCGATCGTTCAATTGCCTGTGGCTGACCGATCAGCGATTTGGACCACACTGGAAGCCGAGCAAGTCGAAACTCGTGCTGACGACGTCTCAGGACGGGATCGAAATCCGGTGCGATCCTGGCTTTCCGGACGCTTGGCGACGGGAGCCGATCCGAAGCGAGATCACAAAGCTCGCTGTTTCCGGCGAGGAGCATGACGTCACCGTGCTCGTCATCATCGGAGCAAAGATGATGCTCGTAACGCCCGATCGCGAGTTCGATCTGGGTGTCGTCGGGCCGTATCAGAGGATCGTTCGGGAGCTGGAAGGAAACCGGGTGATCGGCGCAAGCGTAGTGAAGGTTTCCGATCTGGACGAACGGATGTGAAATGTACCCCGCAGGCGGTCGCAAGAAAGGCCTATTCGGCCGCCTTGTTTTTGCCGAGCGCGGTTTCGCCCTTCTCCGCCTTCAGCCGGCGCCTGACGCGCCGTTCCACAAAGCGATCCAGGATCTGGACGATGACACCGCGCTGCTTCTGTTCGATCGGAGCAATCGGGCCGCGGCGAACTGGCGGCGAAATCTTCTCAAAGCTGAAAGCAGGCATTGTGTATCCCCTCGCCGTTGAGTTGAGACACTCCTGGAAGCCTCCCCGGGCATTCGTTATCGAACGGCTTGCCTTGAAAACCGTTCTGTCTTTTCTAAACCTGCATGACGGTATTGAAGCATAACTTATGCCAAATTGTGGCGATATCCGCTGACATTGCGGACCTGTCCACGCAGCCATAAAGTGACTGGCATGTTCGAAGCCCATTTCCAGACGTTCGAAGAACCCGAAGGCGGCGTGGCGCTGACGGCGCGATTGGCCACGTTCCGCGAGGAATTGGCGCGGCGCAAGCTGACCGGATTCGTCATTCCCCGTGCCGACCAGCAGCAGAATGAATATGTTGCACCGTCCGAGGAGCGGCTGGCGTGGCTGACCGGCTTCACCGGATCGGCGGGACTTGCGATCGTGCTGATGCAGGAAGCCGCCTTGTTCGTGGACGGGCGCTACACGCTGCAGGCGGGCAAGCAGGTCGACCAAAAGGCCTGGCAAATCCAGCCGCTGGTCGATCCGCCGCCGGAACACTGGCTGACGAAACATCTTTCCGCCGGCGACCGCCTAGGATTTGACCCGTGGCTGCACACTTCTGCGGCAGCCGAGCGTCTCGCGGCGGCGTGCGCCAAAGCCGGAGCCGAGTTGGTTGCGGTCGACAGCAATCCCGTCGACGCGATCTGGACCGAGCGCCCGCGCCCGCCGCTCGGGCCGATCACCATCCACGGCCTGCGATTCGCCGGCGAAGCCGAGGCCATAAAGCTGGAGCGGATCAGGGACGAGATCAACAAGCTCGGCGTCGATGCGCTGGTGCTGTCGGACAGCCACGCGGTGGCCTGGACGTTCAATATCCGCGGCGCCGACGTCTCGCATACGCCGCTGCCGCTCTCTTATGCGCTGGTGCCGAGAGAGGGCCGGCCGACGGTGTTCATTGATCACCGAAAACTTTCGAATCTCACGCGGGACCATCTCGAGCAATCCGCCGATGTCGAGGAGCCGGACCGGCTGACGTTGAAGCTGACGGAACTCGCGCAGCGCGGTGGCTCGATCGCGCTCGACAATGCGACCGCCGCCGACGCACTGAATCGCCTGATCACCAGTGCCGGCGGCACGCCTGTGCGCGGCAACGATCCCGTGAGCCTGTTGAAAGCCGTGAAGAACGCCGCGGAGATCCATGGCACGCGAACTGCGCATCAGCGCGACGCGGTGGCGCTGGCACAATTCCTGGCCTGGATCGACCGCGAGGCGCCCGCCGGCGGGCTTACCGAGATCGACACCGTCGAGGCGCTGGAGACGTTCCGCCGCGATACCGGGGCGCTGAAGGATGTCTCATTCCCGACCATCGCCGGCACCGGGCCGAATGGCGCCATCGTGCACTACCGCGTCACCCGCAAGAGCAACCGCCGGATCGCACCCGGCGATCTGCTCTTGATCGATTCCGGCGCGCAATACGAGGACGGCACCACCGATGTCACCCGCACCATCGCGATCGGCCAGCCGACAGACGAGATGCGCGACCGCTTCACCCGGGTGCTGCGCGGCCATATCGCGATTGCGCGCGCGGTGTTCCCCGACGGCACCACGGGCGCGCAACTCGACACGCTGGCGCGGCAATATCTCTGGCAGGCCGGCATCGATTTCGAGCACGGCACCGGCCATGGCGTCGGCAGCTATCTTTCCGTGCATGAGGGGCCGGCGCGAATCTCAAAGCTCGGCACCACGCCGCTGAAGCGCGGCATGATCCTCTCCAACGAGCCCGGCTACTACAAGACCGATGCTTACGGCATCCGGATCGAGAACCTCGAGCTCGTGATCGGCATCGACATATCAGGCGCCGAAAAGCCGATGAACGGATTCGACACGCTGACGCTGGCACCGATCGATCGCCGGCTGATCGACGTGACGATGCTCAGCGAGGCCGAACTGAAGTGGCTCAACGACTACCATGCCCGCGTCAGGGCCGAGGTACGCCCGCGGCTCGACGATGACGCCACGAAGCTGTGGCTCGATGAGGCGACGGCGGCGCTGAAGTAGTTGCTGTCATTCCGGGGCGCGTCGAAGACGCGAACCCGGAATCTCGAGATTCCCGGTTCGATGCTTCGCATCGCCCCGGAATGACTCCGTGTTTTCTCGGCCTCCCGGAATCGGCATAGCCGCATGCCGAAACATCCGTATTCGCATCTGCGCATCTCGTTACATTCGCCGCCATGAAAGGATGCGAAGCTGAATGCATGGCGTGATGGGCAAGCCGCCCGACGCGGCAACGAAGGACATCGCGACATCGAAGCTCATGCTGCTGTTGCTCGTCGCCATGACGGGCGTGGCGCCGATCTCGCTCTATATGCTGGTGCCGGCGCTGCCGGTGCTGGCGACGACGTTCGGCCGCGACATCTCGATCGCGCAGATGACGGTGTCGCTGTTCATGGTCGGCATCGCCTGCTCGCAGCTCATCATGGGGCCGCTGTCGGACAAGTTCGGACGGCGGCCGGTGCTGCTGGCCGGCCTCGGCCTGATGGTGGTGGCTGGTATCGGCAGCATTTTTGCGGAAACCCTGCCGCAACTGATCGCGGCGCGCTTCTTCCAGGCGCTCGGCGGCGCCAGCGGCATGGTGGTGAGCCGCGCCATCATCCGCGATCTCTACAGCCGCGACCGCGTCGGCGCCATGATCAGCCTGGTGATCGCCGTGATGATGATCGCGCAGATGCTGAGCCCGCTCACCGGCGGCCTGCTCGAGACCGCGTTCGGCTGGCGCGCGATCTTCTATGCCATCACCGCCGGCGCGCTCGCGGTCGCCGTCGGAATCGCGCTGGCGCTGCCGGAGACGCGCCGCGTCCGCAGCGAAGACAGCAACTTCCGCCGCGATGTCGGCAGCCTGATCAGGAGCCGCGCCTTCATCGGCTATGTGCTGTGCCAGGTGCTGGCCTCGCAGATCATCTTCACCTTCGCCGGCGGCGGACCCTACATCGTGGTCACCCAGATGGGACGCACCAGCGCCGAATATGGCGCGTGGTTCGCGACCACGGGCTTTGCCTATCTGGTCGGCAATCTGCTCTGCGTGCGCTTCGCACCGCGCCATTCGCTGGAACGGCTGATCTGGTTCGGGCTCGCGCTGCAACTCGGCGGCAGCCTGTTGAACCTCGTCTTGAGCCTTACCGGGGTCAACCAGGCCCCGCTCTGGCTGTTCGGCACCCAGATGATCGTGATGGCCGGCAACGCCTTCGTGATGGCGAACTCGGCGGCCGGTGCGATCAGCGTCCGCCCCGAAGCCGCCGGCACCGCCTCCGGCGCGATGGGATTCCTGCAGCAGGGCATCGGCTCGCTGGTGTCGCAGTTCGGCGCCTATCTCGGCGGCCACTCCACCACCACGCTGCCGCTGACGACCGCCATCCTCATCATCTCGATCGCATGTGCCTCGAGCATGATCTTCCTGGTGCCGAAGCGGAACACGGTGGTGAGCGGGGAGATGATCGAGGAAGCGGAAGGGGACGAGGCGGGGATGATGTAGCTGTTGACCTCCAGCGCCGCAACAAACTCGTCATGCCCGGGCTTGTCCCGGGCATCCACGCAGCACAGATGCCCGAGACGAAAGACGTGGATGGCCGGGACAAGCCCGGCCATGACGGAGGAATGGGCTCACTCCCCGATCAGCTTCAGCCACTCGTCCTCGGTCAGCACGGCCACGCCGTGCTTCTGCGCTTCGGCGAGCTTCGATCCTGCACCGGGACCTGCAACCACATAGTCCGTCTTCTTCGACACCGAGCTGGCCGCCTTCGCGCCCAGTCGCTCGGCGGTCGCCTTGGCCTCGTCGCGCGTCATCTTCTCCAGCGAGCCGGTGAACACGACGGTCTTGCCGGCGATCGCTGAATTGCTCTTGGGCTTTTCGGTATCGATGATCTCGTCGAGCTCCTTGACCAGACGCTCGACGATGCCGCGGTTGTGGCTCTCGCCAAAATAGGCGGCAACGCTCTTGATCACGGTGTCGCCGATCTGGTCGAGCGCATCCATCTCGGCAATCGCCTCCTCGTCACCCTTGGCGACGCGCAGGCAGGCATCATGGAACGCCTCCCACGAGCCATAGCCGCGCGCGAGCGCCAGCGCCGTGGTCTCGCCGACATGGCGCATGCCGAGCGCGTAGATGAAGCGTTCGAGCGCGATCCGGCGCCGGTGCTCGATCGCGGCGAACAGGTTGCGCACCGAGGTCTCGCCGTACCCCTCGATCGCCTCGAGCTTGAGCTTCTGGTTGCGCTTGGGCAGCGTGAAGATGTCGGCGGGCTCCCGCACCCATTCCTTCTCGAAGAAAAATTCGAGCTGCTTCTCGCCGAGGCCGTCGATGTCGAAGGCGCGGCGCGAGACGAACAGCTTCAGGTGCTCGATCTTCTGGAACGGACAGGCGAACTCGCCGGTGCAGCGGGCGCGCGCGCCCTCCTCGCCCGTCGCGGTCTCCTCGCGCACGACGTCAGTATGCAGCGGGCACGGGCACTTCTTCGGGAAATGAAACTCTTTGGCGTTCTTCGGCCGCTTGTCGATGACGACATCGACCACCTGCGGGATCACGTCCCCGGCGCGCTGGACCACGACGGTGTCGCCGATCCGGATATCGCGCCCTTCGCGAAGCTGCTCGCCGTGACCGCCGATGCCCTTGATGTAATCCTCGTTGTGCAGCGTGACGTTCTGCACGATGACGCCGCCGACGCCGACCGGCTCGAGCTTGCCGACCGGCGTGAACGAGCCGGTGCGCCCGACCTGGATCTCGATATCGCGCAGCACGGTCATCGCGCGCTCAGCCGGGAATTTATGCGCGATCGCCCAGCGCGGCGTGCGTGACACGAAGCCGAGCCGCTCCTGCCAGTCGATCCGGTCGACCTTGTAGACAACGCCGTCGATATCGTAGTCGAGCTCGGCGCGCTGCTCCTCGATCTTGCGATGGAATGCGAGCAGCTCGTCGACGGAGTGGCAGAGCTTGGTCAGCGGATTGGTCTTGAAGCCGCAGCGCTCGAACCAATGGATCATGCCGCTCTGCGTGTCCTCCGGCATCGCGCTCATCTGGCCCCAGGCATAGGCGAAGAAGCCGAGCGGCCGCGAGGCGGTGATGGTCGGATCCTTCTGACGCAGCGAGCCCGCGGCCGAATTGCGCGGATTGGCGAAGACGGTGTCGCCGGCAGCCTTCTGGCGTTCGTTGAGCGCGAGGAAGGCCCTCTTGGTCATGTAGACCTCGCCGCGCACCTCGCAGATGTCAGGCACGTTGCGACCCTTCAGCTTTTGCGGGACATCCTCCAGCGTTCGGATGTTGGCGGTGACGTCCTCGCCCTCGGCGCCATCGCCGCGAGTCGCGGCGGTGACGAGCTCGCCGCCCTCATAGCGCAGCGACATCGACAATCCGTCGATCTTCGGCTCGGCGGAGAAATCGATCTTGTCGTCACTGAGCCTGAGGAAGCGCACGATGCGGTCGACGAAGTCGCGCACGTCGCCTTCGGCAAAGGCGTTGTCGAGGGAGAGCATCGGCAACGAATGCCGCACCTTCTTGAATCGTCCCGACGGCGCAGCGCCGACCTTCTGCGACGGCGAATCAGGGGTGACGAAGTCGGGAAAGCGCTTCTCGATCGCGTTGTAGCGCTGACGCAGCGCGTCGTATTCGGCGTCGGTGACGGTCGGCGCGTCTTCCTGGTAATAGCGCCGGTCATGCGCCTCCAGTTCGAGCGCGAGCCGCGTATGCTCGACCTTGGCCTGCGCCTTGGTGAGCTTGTCGACGTCGGGGAGCGCGCGCGCTTTTGCTGCCTTGGCCATGGCACACGATCACGCGGTTGCCGCGCGCAACAGGCGCTCCGCCGCCGCCCTCGCCTCGGCGGTGATCTCGGCGCCGGCGAGCATGCGGGCGATTTCCTCGCGGCGGTGGTCGGCGGCAAGCGCGTTGACGCGGGTGGCGACGCGCTTGCCCTTGTCGAGCGCGTCCTTGGAAATCAGCAAGTGCTGGCTGGCGCGGGCTGCGACCTGCGGCGCATGCGTCACCGCCATCACCTGCACCTTGTCGGCGAGCCGCGACAGCCGCGCGCCGATCGCGTCCGCCACAGCGCCGCCAACGCCGGTGTCGATCTCGTCGAACACCAGCGTCGGCGCCGAGCCGCGGTCGGACAGCACGACCTTCAGCGCCAGCAAAAAGCGCGACAGCTCGCCGCCGGAAGCGACCTTCATCAGCGGCCCCGGTTTTGTCCCCGGATTGGTCTGGACCCAGAACTCGACGCGATCGATGCCTTCCGGCCCGGGGGAGGTCGCATCGGTCTCGACCTGCGTCATGAATTTCGCGCGCTCGAGCTTCAGCGGCGCCAGTTCGGCGTTGACGGCCTTATTGAGCTTTTCGGCGGATTTGGTCCGCACCGCCGACAGTCTTGTTGCCGCCGCGCCGTAGCGCTTATCGGCTTCCGCTGCCGCGGCTTCGAGCTTCTTCAACTGGTCGGCTCCGGCATCGATCAGCGCGACGTCGGCGGCATATTTGCTGGCGAGCGCGGCCAGTCCATCGACCGGGGTCGCATATTTGCGCGAAGCGGCGCGCAGCGCGAACAGGCGCTCCTCGATGCGCTCGAGCTCGGCCGGATCGAAATCGGCGGCCGCAAGTGCAGCGTTGAGGTGCTGGTCGGCCTCTTCGAGCGCGTTGATGGCGGTATCGATCGCCTTCACCGCGGGCTCCACCAGCGCCGGCGAGCTGGCGGCGCGGCGCTCCAGGCGGCGCACGGCGGCCGACAGCGCCGCCACCGGCGAATGCGGGCCCGAGATCGCCTCCTGCGCCTCCCGCAGGTCGGTGGCGATCTTCTCGCCCTGCATCATGGTGGTGCGGCGGCCCGCGAGCTCGGTCTCCTCGCCGTCCTTTGGCGCCAGCGTCTTCAGTTCCTGCGAGGCGTGGCGCAGGTAATCGGCCTCTCGCGCGGCGCGTTCCATGCCGGCGCGATGCTCCTCCAGCGCAGCGTTGGCGCTGCGCCGCGCCTCCCACAGCGATTCCAGCGCCGCCACGTCCTTCTCGAGCCCGGCAAAGGCGTCAAGCAGCCGCCGATGGGTCGAGGCATCGACCAGGGCGCGCTCGTCATGCTGGCCGTGGATTTCGACCAGTGCGGCGCCCACTGCCTTCAGGGTCTGCACAGAGATCGCCTGGTCGTTGATGAAGGCGCGGGTGCGGCCGTCAGCGAGCTGCACGCGGCGCAGGATCATCTCGCCGTTATCGTCGAGCCCGTTATCGGCCAGCAGCTTTGCCGCCGGGTGATTTTTGGGCACGTCGAAGGTCGCCGTCACCTGCCCCTGCTCGGCGCCGTGCCGCACCAGCCCGGCATCGCCGCGGCCGCCGAGGGCCAGCGCGAACGCATCGAGCAGGATCGATTTGCCCGCGCCGGTTTCGCCGGTCAGCACCGCAAGGCCGCGGGAGAATTCGATATCGAGCCGTTCGATCAGGACGATGTCACGGATCGACAGACGCGCCAGCATGTGAGGACTATTCCAGGCCTATAATATCTTCTTGAAGGTCCTGCTGATCCAGGAACCCTGATTCTCGCTCGGCTCGAGACCGCCGGACCTTACTAGATTATAGGCGTCCTTGTACCAGCGGCTGTCAGGAAAATTGTGCCCAAGCACGGCGGCTGCGGTCTGGGCCTCGCTCGGGATGCCGATCGCCATATAGGCCTCGGTGAGCCGCGCCAAGGCCTCCTCGACATGCCGGGTGGTCTGATACTGCGTAACCACAGTCTTGAAGCGGTTGATTGCGGCGGTGAAGTCGCGCCGCTCCATGTAGTAGCGGCCGACATTCATCTCGCGGCCGGCGAGCTGGTCGCGCGCGCCTTCGAGCTTGGCCTTGGCGGAGGTCGCATATTCCGAGGTCGGATATTTGCGAATCACCTCTTCCAGAGCTGCGATCGCCTTTTCGGTGCGGGTCTGGTCGCGGGTGATGTCCGGGATCTGGTCGTAATGCGAGGCTGCGATCAGGTATTGCGCGTAGGCAGCATCCGGACTGCCGGGATGCAAGGTGACGTAACGTGTCGCCGAGCCGATGCAGGTATCGTAGTCGCCTTGCTGGTAGGAGGAATAGGCAGACATCAGGAGCGATTTGCGCGCCCAATCCGAATACGGATGCTGCCGGTCCACCTCCTCGAACTTCTTCGAGGCCGCACGAGGATCCTTGCGCTGGTTCATCAGGTACAAGCCCTCATTGTAGAGCTTGTCCGCGGGCTCCTCGACGAAGGTGTCATCCTTGGCCAGGAACTTGTCCCACAGCGGACCGGTACCGCAGCCACCCAACGGCAGCGCCAGCACGATCAGGCCCGCAGCCAGCCGCAACAATGACGCCCATCCGGCGCGGCCGGCCGATGAGGTGCATGATTCGTGCGTGCTACGCGATAACGGCATGAATGTGAGAACCCGGCGCCTTGGAAGCGATTGATGGCGATCTGTCCACGAACGAGGCCATGGACGGAAATTTTCCCCGCGCCTGTGCTGCCCCGTGCAACCGCAGGCCTGTCTAGCCGAAAAACGACCTTGGACCAACCGAATACGGAGCCAATCCGCCCGGATTAAGGCGATCCAAAGATGGTCTTTATCGGCTGTGGTTACTGCGGAGAACGCTAACAGAAAGCGTCTTTAGGACACATCCGGGCCATAGGCCGGGGCGATCAGGCCGCCGACGGTGGCGCTTCCGACCTCGGCAACGGTGCGCGAACGGCGCGCGGTTTCCGATTCGACCACCCGCCAGGCGCTGCGATCGGAAAGCAGCGCGGTCAGCGCCGCGTGGTTCAGCTTGTGACCACCGCGAACCGAGCGATAGGCGCCGAGGATCGGCAGGCCAGCCAGCGCGAGATCGCCGACCACATCCAGCACCTTGTGGCGGACGCATTCATCACGGAACCGCAGACCTTCGGTGTTGAGCAGACGAGTCTCGTCGAACACCACCGAGTTTTCGAAGGAGGCGCCAAGCGCGAAACCTGCGCTCCACAGCCGCGCTACGTCATTCATGCAGCCGAAGGTGCGGGCACGCGAAATCTCGCGACGGAAGCTCTCGGCGGAAAGATCGAAGCAGTAGCTCTGGCGGCCGATCAAGGGATTGGCGAAGTCGATCTCGACTTCAGCGCGGAAGCCGCCGGCAAAGGGACGGAACTCACCGAAGCAGTCGCCGATCGCGACCTGCACCGGCTTCAGGACCTGGAGAACGCGGCGGGCGGCGGATTGGGTGACGATACCAGCCTGATCGACCGCGGCGACGAAGGCCGCGGCGCTGCCGTCCATGATCGGCACTTCCGGACCGTCGATTTCGATGGTGGCGTTGTCGACCCCCATGCCGCGCAGCGTAGCCAGCACATGTTCGGCGGTCGATACCAGCGGTCCCTCGCGGTCGCCCAGGACGGTCGCGAATTCAGTCGCGATCACGGCGTCGGCGGTGGCGTGAACTTCGCGGTCGGCCCCGTCGAGACCCGTCCGGATAAAAGTGTAGCCGGTGTCAACGGGAGCAGGTCCAATGGTCAGGCTGACCGGTAAACCGGAGTGAACGCCGACGCCCGTCACGGTGGCCTGCGACCGAAGCGTTGTTTGACGGCTCAATTTCATCCGATATGCGCCCACTACCCGACGTAACCTAAGACGAGGCGGCCTTACTTCCCCAACCGACTCGCTTAGGCATCCCCAAAGTTGGACAGACCATAGTCACCGCCCGAAAGCGTACAACTCACGCTTCTTTACCGATTGTTACCCCATCTCCGCCGCAATCGCGCCAAGGCTTAACCAAATTGCGGAGCGGCCGGACACCCTTTCGGTACCATGACCAAGTCATGGAATACCTGATTAATCATTTAATTTCAGTTACTTGTTTGCCGGTCTACGACTGCGGAGACGGTAAAAGAAAAGAGCCCCGGCGGGTTCCGCCGGGGCTCTGTGGATGGTCCGGACTGTAACAAAGCTCAGTTTGCCTGCCGGCGCAGGAAGGCCGGGATATCAAGATGATCGTCTCCCTGTGGCGTCGGCGCAACAGGTGCCGGCCGTCCATGGGCATCCAATCCTTGGGGCGCCGGACGCTTCGCATACTCTGATACCGGATCGTGCGCCGCCATTTGCTGCGCCACGCTGCGTTGCGGCTTGCGCTCGGGCAGCGGCGGCATGGCCGGTCCGGAGGCGCGGGCCGCCACCGGCGGTTCGCTCTCCTCCTCCCGGCGGCCGAGGCCGACATTGGCGAGCCGCTGCAACAGCGACAGGCGGGTCTTCTGCGGATGTTCCTCCTCGGCCTCACCACGGGCTTGGCGAATCTCCGCCTGGGCCGGCATCGGCAGGTCCTCGAACTTCGGCATCCGCGGCGTGCGCACCGGCGGCCGCTCGGCGGTCGGCGGAATGAAGTTTTCCGGCGTCGCCGGCTCATGGGGCTCGACCCTGGTCGTTTCCGGATCGGGGAACAGAGTCGGCTTCTGCGCGATCGGACGGACGGTGACGTCGCCATAGGACGCCGGCTGCATCGGCGCGGCCTGCTGTTCCGGCGACACGGCGGCGGCGATGGCGGCGAGCGCGGCACGCTCGACGCTGCCCTGCTGGCGCAGCGGCGGCGGGGCGGCAGGCGCCGGGGCGGCGGGCGCAGCCATCGGGGCGCCGCCGGCTTCCAGCTTATGGGCACGCTCGGCCAGGCGCTGGTTGTCGGCGCGCAGCCGCGCGGTCAGGTCGGCGAGCCGGCTCTCGGGCGAACCGTTGCCGGTCGGCGCAGGCGCAGCGGGGGCCGCGGCGGCGGCGTTGCGGGCGATTGCGGCCTGCTCGATGCCGGTCGCAACCACGGAGACGCGGATGATGCCGTCGAGCGTCTCGTCGAAGGTGGCGCCGACGATGATGTTGGCGTCGGGGTCGACCTCCTCGCGGATGCGGGTGGCGGCCTCGTCGACCTCGAACAGGGTGAGATCCTTGCCGCCGGTGATCGAGATCAGGAGGCCCCTGGCACCCTTCATCGAGGAGTCGTCGATCAGCGGATTGGCAATCGCGGCCTCGGCGGCGGTGAGCGCGCGCTTCTCACCGGTCGCCTCGCCCGTGCCCATCATCGCCTTGCCCATCTCGCGCATCACGGCGCGGACGTCGGCGAAGTCGAGATTGATCAGGCCTTCCTTGACCATCAGGTCGGTGATGCAGGCAACGCCCGAATAGAGCACCTGGTCGGCCATCGCAAAAGCGTCGGCGAAGGTGGTCTTCTCGTTGGCGACCCGGAACAGGTTCTGGTTCGGGATGATCAGCAGCGTGTCGACCACCTTGTGCAGCTCGGAGATGCCGTTCTCGGCGGTGCGCATGCGGCGCTGGCCTTCGAAGTGGAACGGCTTGGTCACCACACCGACGGTGAGGATGCCCATCTCGCGCGCGGTCTTGGCGATCACGGGAGCAGCGCCGGTGCCGGTGCCGCCGCCCATGCCTGCGGTGACGAACACCATGTTGGCGCCGGTGAGGTGATCACGGAGCTCGTCGATGACCTCCTGCGCGGCGGCCGCGCCGACATCCGGCTGCGAGCCGGCGCCGAGGCCCTGGGTCACCTGCGTGCCCATCTGGATGATGCGCTGCGCCTTCGACATGGTCAGCGCCTGCGCGTCTGTATTGGCGACGACGAAATCAACGCCCTGCAGCCCGGCGGTGATCATGTTGTTGACGGCATTGCCGCCAGCGCCACCGACGCCGAAGACGGTGATCCGCGGTTTCAGCTCGCTGATGTCAGGAGGGGTCAGATTGAGTGCCATGGTTGCCTCTCGATTACGCGCGCGCGTAGGTTCGCCCCGGCCTGCGGCCGCGGGAGCTGGTGAAAATCTTGTGGGCCTTAAGCGTGGTCATCAGAAGCCCTCGCGAAGCCATCGTCCGACCTTTCCGAAATAACCGTCAGTCCCTGTCTTGAGCTGCCGCGTGTGCCGCGGTTCAACATGTTCGAGGTGAGCGTATTGCGGATAGACCAGAAGCCCGGTGGGCACCGCGAACGACGGCCCCTTGGCCTCGTTGGGCAGACGGCCGAAGCCGAGCGGACGGCCGATCCGCACCGGCCGATTGAGAATGCGGGTGGCGAGTTCGATCATGCCGGTGAGCTGCGCGGCACCGCCGCTGAGCACGACCCGCGCCCTCGGCTCTGCCGCGAACGGGGAGGCCTTGAGCCGGTCCCGGACCATCTCAAAAATCTCCTCGGCGCGATGCCGCACGATGTTCGCAATCGTGGCGCGGGAGACGATCTGCGGCGTATCGCGTTCGTCGCCGGCGGTCGGGACCGACATCAGCTCGCGCGCATCCGAGCCGCCAGTCAGCACGGTGCCATATAAAGTCTTGATTCGCTCGGCATCCGCAATGCACGCGCCGATGCCACGCGCGAGATCCATCGTGATGTGCTGCCCGCCGAGCGCAAATCCCGACGCATGCACGAAGCGTCCGCCCGAATAGGTCGCGATCGTGGTCGAGCCGGCGCCCATCTCGACCACGGCGGCGCCGAGATCGGCTTCGTCATCGGTGAGCACCGAGAGGCCGGCGACATAGGAGCTTGCCGCCATCGCCTCGACGTTGAGGTGGCAACGCTCGACCACGAGCATCAGGTTCTTGGCAACGGTGGCGTCGGCCGTGACGACGTTCATGTCGACGCCGAACTGGCGCGCCACCATGCCGCGCGGATCGCGGATTCCCTTGACCCCATCGAGCGCGTAGCCGACCGGCAGCGCGTGCAGCACGGTCCGCCCATGGGCGGTCGCGTGGATCATGCCGGCTGTGGTGACGCGGCTGATATCGGCTTCCGTCACCGAGCCGCCGCGAATGTCGGCGGCAGCCTCGACGAGCTGGCCCGCGGGCCGGCCGCCGGCAACCGGCAGCAGCACGGATTCGACACGGACCTTGGCCATGCGCTCGGCAAGCGCCACTGCATGACGCACCGCCTTCTCGCATTCGGCGAGATCGACCACCGCGCCGGCCTTGACGCCGCGCGACTGGATCTGGCTGTAGCCGATCAATTCCACCGCATGGGTGCGGCCGCGCAGGGCTTCGCTCGGCGGCGACGGCTTCAGCCGCGCGATCATGCAGGCGATCTTGCTGGTGCCGATATCGAGCGAAGCCACAAGCGCGGTGCGCTTGTGGGCCATCGGGCGTGTCTTCGGCGTCAGATTGCGATCGAGGACGGTCATGCGTCACCGCCCTTCTTCTTGGACTTCTTGTCCTTGAACAACTCCTCGCGCGCCTTTGCGGCGTCCTCGGACAGTTGCACCGTCAACCGGTCAGGCAGGCGCATGTCGACGGCGACGATGTCGCGCGAGAACAGCCGGTCTTCCTTGTCGAGCTTGGAGAGCGCGGCGAGCGCATTGCCGACGTCGTTCTCGGGCAGGCGGATGTCGAGGCCATCCTTGAGCCGCAGGTTCCAGCGCCGTTCGCCGACGAAGATCGCGGCCTTGGTCACCGAGCGCACCTGCGGATAGCGATCGAGCAGCGCCAGGAAATCCTTGGCCCTGGTCTCGGCCCCCTTGCCGACCACGAGCGGCAACGTGAGGAAGCGGCGCGACACGTAGGGCTCGAGGACCGCGCCATCATCCGCGACCACGGACAGGCGCCCATCCTGCTGCCACAGCGCGAACGCCTTGCGCTCGACGATATCGATCTGGAGCTGGCCCGGATAAAGCTTCAGGATCGTCGCGTCGGCGATCCAGGGATTGGCCTTCAGCCGATCACGCACAGTCGCGGCATCCAGGAACAACAGCGAGGAGCGGCCATTGACGCCGCCGATCGCCAGCACCTCGTCCTGGCTCAACTGCTTGCGGCCGTTGATGGCCACGGTGGTGATTCGGAAGCCTGCCGAGTTGGCGAGCGCGTTGCGCGCATCCGAAAGTCCCGTCACGAATTCGTCGACATGGCCGCCCTTGACGATGCCGAGGCCGGCGCTGCCGAGCAGGATGAAGACGGTGGCGGCAAGACCGACGCGGCGCGGCAGATAGCGCTCGATCAGAAGGATGAAGCGGCTGGGCGGATCGCGATCGATCACGGGCGGGGCGCGGCGGGCACGACGACTAGCACGACGGCGGGCAAAATACTCGCGCAGCAGCACCGCCGCTCCAATAGCGGCTGCTTTCAGGTCAGCTTCGGGCCTCAGCGATCGCAGTGATCGAGTGAGGCGGCCTGCACCATCCATTGCACGAGCTCGTCAAATCTTGTGCCCGCAACACGTTTGCGGGTCCTGGCGCACACAACGTCTCGGTGATGCCGGCCTGGGTGTCGAAGCCAGTAAGAAAGGCCCCCCGTCCCTCGTTACGCGTGTCGAAGTGAGAGTTCCCGCGACAGCTCACGCCCGGCAGCCAAGCGCTACATGCGCCGCCGGCGTTAACCTTCGGACTTCCTGGTAAACAAAAGGTAAAAGCGGTTAACGCAGAACAGGTTTTGATGAGCGATGTGCGTACTTTGCCACGCAATCCTTAGGATTTTAGCAATCCCGGGGGCCGATTCGGGATGGAACCCGGTTCCCGACGCTTCTACACGCTCCCCCGTCATTCCGGGGCGATGCGAAGCATCGAGCCCGGAATCCATTTCGCCAGTAGCGCTGCGGCCCGATGCATTCCGGGTTCGCGCTTCGCGCGCCCCGGAATGACGGACGGAGGGATGGCGCTAACTAACCCACCCCAACCGCCCGCCGCTTGGCCAATTCGATCTGTTCGTGCAGGAAATCGACGAATTCGATGCCCTGCGCCTTGAGCGCCTTCGGGTAGAGCGAGGCCTTGGTCAGCCCAGGCAGCGTATTGGTCTCCAGATAGATCGGCCCCTTGGCGGAGACGATGAAGTCGGTGCGGGAATAGCCGCTGCAGGACAGCGCCCGGTGGGCGCGGAGCGCGAGGTCCATGATCGCGGCGCTGATATCAGGCGAAAAGCGCCCGGGGCAGATCTCCTGGGTCGATTTGAGCAGGTATTTTGCGGTGTAGTCGAACGCGCCCTCCGCCGGCACGATCTCGATCGGCGGCAGCGAAAAGATTGCGCCGTCGGAGCGCTCCAGCACGCCGCAGGTTGCCTCCACGCCCGCAACGAACGGCTCGATCAGATAGTCCTCCGTCCTGGCGGCGTTGCGGACGGCAACGATGTCCTGCTTCGCATTGACGAAGATCAGGCCGTAGCTCGATCCGTCGCGCGCAGGCTTGGCGATCAGCCTGCCATATTCGGCGAAGGCAGCGTCAATCTCGTCCAGCGCGATGCAGCCCGGCGCCGGCACGCCCGCAATCGCCGAGAATCGCTTCGCCGCGACCTTGTCGAAGGCAAGATGCGAGGACGCCGAACCCGAACCGGTGAAGGGGATGCCGCGCATCTCGCACATCGCCTGCAATTCGCCGTTCTCGGCGCTCCCGCCGTGCAGGCCAAGCACCAGCACGCGATCCTCGCGGGCAGCCTGGTCAAGCGCTTGCGCGAGCGGGACGCCGCGGGTGCCGGGCCTGAACTCGTCCTGGAAGGGCCTCGCATGTTCGAGAAGCTGCTCGGACCGCACGACATGGACATTGTCGGCCACGTCCCAGAACCAGAGATCGGCTTCCGGCAAAGCCTGGAGCAGCGCCTGCGCGCTTGCCACCGAGACGAGGCGTTCCTTGTTGCTGCCGCCGAAGAGAATGGTCGTTCGCATCAGCTTCGCTCGATCCCGATTCGCTTGATTTCCCAGTGTAGCTCGATTCCCGACGTCTCTTTCACCCGCTGCCGTACGGTTTCGCCGAGCGTCTCGATATCGTGTCCGGTGGCATTGCCGGTGTTGATCAGGAAATTGCAGTGCATCTCCGAGACCTGGGCGCCGCCGACGCGCAGGCCGCGGCAACCGGCGGCATCGATCAATTTCCAGGCGCTGCTGCCCGGCGGGTTCTTGAACGTCGAGCCGCCCGTCTTCTCGCGAATCGGCTGCGCGGTCTCGCGGTGGGTCTGCACCTCGTTCATGCGCGCGCGGATCGCCTCGGGCGCGGTGATCCTGCCGCGAAAGCGCGCGGAGGTGAAGATGATCGAGGGATCGACGCCGCTGCTCCGGTAGACGAATTTCATGTCGGCATTGGTGAAGACATGCCTAGTGCCGTCGCGGCCAATGCCGGTGGCGTCCAGCAGCACATCCTTGGTCTCGCCGCCGTTGGCACCCGCATTCATGCGCAGCGCACCGCCGACAGTGCCGGGGATGCCGAAGAAGAACTCCATGCCGCCGATATTTGCAGCCGCCGCCGTCTCGGCCACGCGCTTGTCGAGCGCAGCAGTGCCGGCGCTGACGATGTCGCCTTCGGCCCTGGTCTCGCCGAATGCGCGCGGCGCGAGGCGGATCACGACGCCCGGCACCCCGCCGTCGCGCACGATCAGGTTCGAGCCGACGCCGACGACATAAACCGGCAAATCCTGCGGCAGGCGCGCCAGGAAATAAGCGAGGTCGTCCTCGTCCGCCGGCGTGAACAGCACCTGCGCCGGTCCGCCGACGCGAAACCACGTCAGTTCCGCCAGCGACTGGTTCGCCAAGAGGCGCCCGCGCAAGTCCGGCATCGCGGCTTTCAGTTCGAGGGTGATGTCGGGGAAACCGGCCACGCTAGCCCAGCGCCTTCAATTCGCCGGGCAATGCGTAAGCCCATTGCGTGATGTTGCCGGCGCCGAGGCACACGACGAGATCGCCGGGCCTCGCAAGGCCGCGAACGATCTTCGCAAGCTCGCCGGCATTCGGCAGCGGGATCACATCGCGATGGCCGTGCGCGCGCAGGCCGAGCACGAAATGATCGCGGTCGATGCCCGGGATCGGCGCCTCGCCGGCCGGATAGACCTCGGCGACGACAACCGCGTCGGCATCGTTGAAGCAGGTGCAGAATTCCTCGAACAGCGACTGCAGGCGGGTGAAACGATGCGGCTGCACCACGGCGATGATCCTGCCGCTGTAGGACTCGCGCGCAGCTTTCAGCACCGCGGCGATCTCGACGGGATGGTGACCGTAATCGTCGATCACGATGACGCCGTTCCACTCGCCGGTCCGGGTGAAGCGCCGCTTCACGCCGCCGAAGCCAGCGATGGCCTTGCGGATCGCTTCGTCGGAAATGCCGAGCTCATGCGCGACCGCGATCGCCGCGGTGACGTTCGACGCATTGTGGCGGCCCGGCATCGGCAGCACGATGTCCGATATCTCGTGCGTCACGTCGGTCTTGCGGTTGCGGAAGGCGACCTTGAACTTGGAGCCGCCGGGTATCGGCTGCAGGTCGACCAGTCGCGCATCGGCCTGCGGATTCTCACCATAGGTGATGATGCGGCGATCCTCGATGCGGCCGACGATCGTCTGCACCACGGGATGGTCGATGCACATCACCGCAAAGCCATAGAACGGCACGTTCTCGACGAAGGCGCGGAATGCGTCCTGCACCGCCTCGAAGGTCCCGAAGTGATCGAGATGCTCGGGGTCGACATTGGTGACGATGGCGACGTCCGTCGGCAGCTTCAGGAACGTGCCGTCGCTTTCGTCGGCTTCCACCACCATCCAGTCGCCGGCGCCGAGCCGCGCATTGGTGCCGTAGGCATTGATGATGCCGCCATTGATCACGGTCGGATCGAAATCGCCGGCATCGAGCAAGGCTGCAACCATTGAGGTGGTCGTGGTCTTGCCATGAGTGCCGGCGATCGCAACGCAGCTCTTCAGCCGCATCAATTCCGCGAGCATCTCGGCGCGGCGCACCACCGGAATGCGCTGCGCCCGGGCGGCCATCAATTCCGGATTATCGCGCTTGATCGCGGTCGAGACCACGACGACGTCGGCGCCGTTGACGTTCTCGGCCTTGTGCCCAACCGAAACCTTGACGCCCTTCTCGCGCAACCGCGCGACATTGCCGCTCTCGGAAGCATCAGAGCCCTGCACGGTGTAGCCGAGATTGCAGAGCACCTCGGCAATGCCGCTCATGCCGATGCCGCCGATCCCGATGAAGTGGATAGGTCCGATCTCGCGCGGCAGTCTCATGAGACAATCCTTCGATATTCTGCGCAGCCCGAGAGATTCAAATCGGCTCTGCAAATTACTGGATGCCTCGCTTTCGCGGGGCATGACAAGGGCAATTTCTGCAGAATCGCCTAAATTCCAGCCACTTTCACCACCAGATCGGCCAGTCGCTCCGCCGCGTCGAGCCGACCGGCGCCGCGCGCGGCGGATGCCATTGCCGTCAATTTCGCCGGTTCGGCCGCCAAAGCAGAGATTTCCGCCGCCACCCGATCCGGGGTGAACTCGGCCTGCGGAATCCGCAATGCGCGGCCGGCCTGCGACAGCACGCCGGCATTGGCGAACTGGTCCTGGTCGATCGCGCCGGGCAGCGGCACCAGGATCGAGGGCCGGCCGATCGCGGCGAGTTCGGCGACGGTGCCGGCACCGGAGCGCGAGATCACGAGATGGCTGGCGGCTAACCTTGCCGGCAGGTCGGTGAAGAACGGCGCGAGCTCGACATTGATCTTGAGGCGGTCATAGACCGCGCGCACCCGCGCCATGTCCTCCTCCCGCACCTGCTGCGTGAGGATCAGGCGGCTCCACAGCGCCGGCTCGAGCTTTTCGATCGCACCGGGCACGATGTCGCTCATCACCCGCGCACCCTGGCTGCCGCCGACCACAAGCAGGCGCAGCGGGCCGTTCGGTTCCGGCGAGGCAAACGGCACCGCGGCGGCTGCGAGGACGGTGGGCCGCATCGGCGTGCCGACGGTGGTGGTCTTAGCGGCGAGTGCCGGATCGCGGTCGAGCACGCCGGGCAGCGATGTCGCGATCGCATTGACGCGGCTGGAGAGGAAGCGATTGGCGCGGCCGAGCACCGCGTTGGCGTCATGGATAATGCCGGGCACGCCGAGCAGGCGCGCGGCGAGCAGCGGCGGCACCGTGGGATAGCCGCCGAAGCCGACCACCGCGGCCGGCTTCAATCGGCGCACCAGATTGGCGGCAACCACGATGCCATAGCCCAGCGTGAACGCGGTGCGGGCGAGCGAGATCGGATTGCGTCCGCGCACCGTCTCGCTCGGCACCACATCGATATTGTCCTTGGAGAACAGTCCGCTGTAGCGCAGCGCGCGGGCGTCGGTCGCGAGCCGCACGCGCAGGCCGCGTCTGTTCAGTTCCACGCCGAGCGCTTCGGCGGGGAACAAATGGCCGCCGGTGCCACCGGCCGCAAGCAGGATGAGGGGCGCGTTGTCCATATCGGAGCTTCTACTGGCATTTAGCCGTCATTGCGAGCGAAGCGAAGCAATCCATTTCGTCACTTGCGACACTATGGATTGCTTCGTCGCTTCGCTCCTCGCAATGACGGCGGAATGAGCTACGCGTAGCCTGGCGCTGCGCTGGCCGCGTTGGTCGATTCGATCTCGGTGCGTGGGCGCTGCCGGGTCAAGGCCAGCATCATGCCGACGCCGTAGGCGAGCGAGACGATCGACGAGCCGCCATAGGAGATGAACGGCAGCGTCATGCCCTTGGCCGGGATCAATTGCAGGTTGACCGCCATGTTGATCGCAGCCTGCACGCCGAACAGAATTGCGAGCCCCGACGCCGCAAAGCGCGCGAACATGTCCTCGGTCGTGTAGGCGCGCGAGAGCGTGCGGATCACGACGAAGGCGAACAGCGCCAGCAGCGCAAGGCAAAGGATGATGCCGAACTCTTCCGCGGCGACCGCAAAGACGAAGTCAGTGTGGCTGTCCGGCAGGCTGCGCTTTGCAATGCCCTCGCCCGGCCCGAGCCCGAACCAGCCGCCATTCCAGAACGCCTCCATCGCCATGTCGACCTGGAAGGTGTCGCCCGAGGCCGGATTCATGAAGCGCTTGATGCGGCCGGCGACGTGCGGAACGAACAGATAGGCGCTGAACAGGCCAAGGCCCGCGGCGCCCGCAAGCCCGGCGACCCAGATCATCCGCATGCCTGCGATGAAGAATAGCGCGCCCCACACCATCAGGATCAGCATGGTCTGGCCGAAATCGGGCTCCATCACCAAGAGCGAGACCAGCATCAACAGCAGCACCAGCGCCATCGAGGTCGCCGGCATCTCGGGGCGCCTGGTCGATTCCGCAAACAGCCAGGCCGCGAGGATGACGAAGGCCGGCTTTGCCGATTCGGAGGCCTGGATGTTGACGCCGACCAGCGTGATCCAGCGCCGCGAGCCCTTCACTTCCGGGCCGATCAGGAGGGTCATCACGATCAGCGCGATGCTGACAAAGAACACCACCATCGCGGCGCGCCGGATCTGGCGCGGCGACAGGAAAGAGACCGTGATCAGCACGATGAAGGACGGCAGCAGGAACATCACGTGCCGGCTGAAGAAATGGAACGGGTCGAGCCCGATCCGGGTCGCGACCGGCGGGCTCGCCGCCAGCGACAGGATGACACCGCCGAACATCAGCGCGATGACCGCCGCCAGCAGCGGCTTGTCGATGGTCCACCACCAGTCGGAGAACGGGGTGCGTTGATCACGGGCGAGCATGGGCGTCCCCAGAATGCCGAGGTAACGGTCATTGGTGGACGAGGATGGTTTCCGAAGGGTTAATGGATTGAGCAACTTTGGAGATAGAGCGAACCTCTCTCCCGTCGTCATGCCCGGCCTTGTGCCGGGCATCCACGTCTTTGCCGCCGCAACGAAGGGAAGACGTGGATGGCCGGGACAAGCCCGGCCATGACGGGCTACATCACCACCGGCTTGACGCCGGGCAGTGCCGTGACGAGGTCGCGGAAGGCGGCGCCGCGGATTTCGAAATTGCGGTACTGGTCGAAGGAGGCGCAGGCCGGCGACAGCAGGACGACCGCGTCAGTGAGGCCGGAGGCTTCCGCGTCACGCGCTGCATGGGCGACCGCTACATCCAGCGTCTGCGAAATCTCGTGCGGCGCGGCCTCGCCGAGCGTGCCGGCAAACTCCTGCGCCGCCTCGCCGATCAGATAGGCTTTGCGGATGCGCGGGAAATAACCGGTCAGGCTGGTGATGCCGCCGGCCTTCGGCTTGCCGCCGGCGACCCAGAAAATGTCAGTGAAAGACGACAGCGCATGCGCTGCCGCATCCGCATTGGTGCCCTTGGAGTCATTGACGAACAGCACGTTGCCGCGGCGGCCGACCTGCTCCATGCGGTGCGCCAGCCCAGGAAAGCTGCGCAAGCCATTTTGCAGCACGTCCCTCGAGATGCCCATCGCCAGCGTGCAGGCCGACGCGCACGCCGCGTTCTGCGCGTTGTGCAGGCCGCGGAGCGAGCCGATGCCGCCCAGCCGCGCGATCTCGCTGCGCGCGGCGCCGGACGCCAGCACGATGGTCTCGTGCTCGACATAGATGCCGTCGGGCAGCGGGTTCTTCACGGACACCCGCACCACATGCTTGCCCGCCCGATCCAGGCGATCGGCGATGTTGCGGCAGAAGATGTCGTCAACGCCGACGATCGAGGTGCCACCCGGCTGCACGCCCGCGACCAGCCGCTCCTTGACCGCGGCGTAATTCTCCAGCGTGCCGTGGCGATCGATGTGGTCCTCGCTGACATTGAGCAGGATGCCGACGGACGGATCGAGCGAGGGCGTGAGGTCGATCTGGTAGGACGACATCTCGATCACATGCACGCGCCCCATCCGCGGCGGTTCCAGCGACAGGATCGCAGTGCCGATGTTGCCGCCCATCTGGGTGTCGTAGCCGGCGACCTTCATCAGATGGGCGATCAGCGCTGTCGTGGTCGACTTGCCGTTGGTACCGGTGATGGCGACGAACGGCGCTTGCGGCGCGTGACGTTGGCGCTCGCGGCAGAACAGTTCGACATCGCCGATCACCTCGACGCCGGCCTGGCGCGCCAGCAGCACGCTCCAATGCGGCGCGGGATGGGTCAGCGGCGCGCCGGGGGTCAGGATCAGCGCGGCGAAATTCTCCCAGGAGACCGAGCGCAGGTCCGCGGTGACGAAGCCGGCCTGCGCGGCTTTGGCGACGTTGTCGGAGTTGTCGTCGCCGGCAATCACCTCCGCCCCACCCGCCTTCAGCGCATGGCAGCTCGCAAGCCCCGAACCGCCGAGGCCGAACACGGCGACCGTCTTGCCCGCGAAAGAAGTGACTGGGATCATCGCAGCTTCAGCGTCGAAAGGCCGGCGAGCGCCAGCATCACGGCGATGATCCAGAAGCGGATCACGATCTGCGGCTCGGTCCAGCCCTTCTGCTCGAAATGATGGTGCAGCGGCGCCATCCGGAACACGCGCTTGCCGGTGAGCTTGAAGGAGGCCACCTGCACGATCACCGAAACCGCCTCCAGCACGAACAGGCCGCCGATCACCGCCAGCACGATCTCGTGCTTCACCGCGACCGCCGTTGCTCCGAGCATGCCGCCGAGCGCAAGCGAGCCGGTGTCACCCATGAAGATCGAGGCCGGCGGCGCGTTGAACCACAGGAACCCGAGACCAGCGCCCAGCACGGCGCCGCAGAGCACCGCGAGCTCGCCGGTGCCGGCGACGTAGTTGATCTGCAGGTAATCGGAGAACACCGCATTGCCGGTGAGATAGGAAATCATGCCGAAGCTGGCGGCCGCGATCATCACCGGAACGATGGCGAGACCGTCGAGGCCGTCGGTCAGGTTCACCGCGTTGCCCGCGCCGACCATGACGAAGGCGCCGAAGATCACGAAGAACCAGCCGAAATTGAATACGACATCCTTGAAGAAGGGAATCGCGAGCGAGGTCGAGGACACGTCGCGCCCGAGCCGCACCAGCGCGTAACAGGCGGCGAGCGCGATGATCGCCTCGATCGCAAGGCGCAGCTTGCCGGCAAAGCCACTGTGGCTCTGCTTGGTGACTTTCAGATAATCGTCATAGAAGCCGACGAAGCCGAAACCCAGCGTCACCGCCAGCACGATCCAGACATAGGGATTGATCGGGTTGGCCCAGAGCAGCGTCGCCACCACCACGCCGGACAGGATCATCAGCCCGCCCATGGTCGGCGTGCCCTTCTTCGTAATCAGGTGCGATTGCGGGCCGTCGGTGCGGATCGGCTGACCCTTGCCCTGGCGCAACCGCAGATGATCGATGATCCAGGGCCCGAACAGGAACACGAACAGCGCGCCCGTCACCATCGCCCCGCCGGTGCGGAACGTGATGTAGCGGAACACGTTGAGCGCCCCCCGAAACACCCCGAAGCCGGGGACCGTGTTGGAAAGGTCGATCAGCCAATAAAACATTCAATATGCCTATACCGCTTCTTCGCGCGCGGCTTTGCCGGGAAAGCGCTTTTCCAGCGCGTTGACGATCCGCTTCATCTTTGAACCCAGCGATCCCTTGACCATGACAGCATCGCCAGGGCGGATGGCCGTGACCGCCTGGGTCTCCAGACTCGCCGAGCTATCGGCATAGCCTCCCCGCCTCCCCGTGGAAAGAGCGTCCCAGAGGTTGCGCATCAGCGGACCACAACAATAGACGAGATCAATATTGTTGGCGTTGACAGCCTCGGCCAGGCCGCGATGCAGCGCAGGGCCGGTCGGCCCGAGCTCGAGCATGTCGCCGAGCACCGCGATGCGGCGGCCCTGCGCACCCAGCTGCGCCTGCCCGAGCACGTTCAGCGCAGCTGCCATCGACGCCGGATTGGCATTATAGCTCTCGTCGATCAGCGTCGCCTCGCCAGCGCCGATCTCGAGGGTGCGCCGCGCACCACGACCCGCCGGAGCCTCGAGCTGCGACAACGACAAGGCCGCGCGCGCAAGATCCGCCCCGATCAGCGATGCGCCGGCGAGTACGGCGAGCGAGTTCATCGCCATATGGCGGCCGGGCATGCTGATCTTGTAGGTGACGTCGTGGCCGAGGATGTTGGCATGTACGACGGAACAAGTCGCGTGCAGCGACACGTCGATAAGCCGCGCATCGGATTGCGTGTCCATGCCGAAGGCGACGATGCGTGAAATGCCGAGTTCCTTCGCGCGGGCTTCCAGCCTTCCAAATTGCGCATTGTCGCGGTTGAGCACCACGGCGCCATCGGGCTCAAGACCCAGAAAGATCTCCGCCTTGGCGTCCGCGATCTCTTCGATGCCGGAGAAGAACTCCAGATGCACCGGCTCCACGGTGGTCACGACGGCAACATGCGGCCGCACCAGCCTCACCAGCGGCGTGATCTCCCCGACATGGTTCATGCCGATCTCGAACACCGCAAACCGCGCCGACGCCGGACAGCGCGCCAGCGACAGCGGCACGCCCCAGTGATTGTTGAAGGAAGCAACGGAGGCATGGGTCTCGCCTTGCGCCGAGAGCACGTGCCGCAGCGCTTCCTTGGTCGAGGTCTTGCCGACCGAGCCGGTGACCGCGATGATCCTCGCGTTGAGCCGCGCGCGAGAGGCATGGGCAAGATCGACGAGACCGGCGAGCACGTCGTCGACGATCAAGAGCGGTGCATCGGCGGGGAACTTGTCGCGTTGTGCGCTTTCGACCACCGCGAGCGCGGCGCCCGCCTTCAATGCGGCCTCGACAAAATCGTGGCCGTCATGCACGTCGCCCTTGATGGCGAAATAGGCCTCGCTTGGCCGCAGGGTGCGGCTGTCGATGGAAAGGCCGGTGACGCCGGACGGCAAGCGCCCCTGTGTCGCGGCGTGCATCGCCTCCGCCATCGCAGCCGATGTCCATAGTGCTGTGCTCATGCGCCCCTCGCTTCAAGCGCCGCGGCCACGGCTTCATGATCGCTGAACGGCAATGTCTTGTCGCCGATAATCTGTCCGATCTCATGCCCCTTGCCGGCGATCAAGAGCACATCGCCCGGCTGCAATGCCGCGATGGTCGCCTTGATCGCTTCCGCGCGATCGCCGATTTCGCTCGCGCCCTTCGCGGCGCCGAGGATGGCCGCACGGATCGCCGCCGGATTCTCGCTGCGCGGGTTGTCGTCGGTGACGATGACGCTGTCGGCATTGTCAGCGGCAATCGCGCCCATCAGTGGACGCTTGCCCGCGTCGCGGTCGCCGCCGGCGCCAAAGACGACGATCAGCTTGCGCTTCGCATAGGGCCGCAGCGCCTGCAGCGCCTTGGCGAGCGCGTCCGGCTTGTGCGCATAGTCGACGAAAATCGGCGCACCGTTGCGCTCACCGACACGTTCGAGCCGTCCCTTGGCGCCCTCGAGATGTTCGAGGTTTGCAAAGACGGCATCGGCGTCGCTGCCGGTGCCGATCGCAAGGCCGGCCGCCACCAGCGCATTCTCGATCTGGAACTCGCCGACCAGCGGCAAATGGATAGCGCGCTTCCGACCACGGTGTTCGATCGTAAGCTTTTGTGCAAAACCTTCGATCGAAGCGTCGAGCTGGCGAATGCCATCTCCGCCGTCGGCGTTGCGGCCAACCGTGATGGTCCTGAGCTTGCGCGTGCGCGCCGCATCGATCACCTCAGGCGAGCAATCATGATCAGCCGAAATCACGGCTGCCCCGTCGGGCATCACCAGATCACGGAACAGCCGCAGTTTCGCGTTGAGATAGTGCGCCACGTCGGGGTGATAATCCATGTGGTCGCGCGACAGATTGGTGAAGCCGCCGGCGGCAATGCGCACGCCGTCAAGCCGATATTGGTCGAGCCCGTGCGAGGACGCTTCGAATGCCAGATGCGTGACGCCATCGCGGGTGATCTCGTCGAGCTGGCGATGCAGCGCGATCGGATCAGGCGTGGTCAGCGAGCCGTAGACCGTGCGTTTCGGCGACACCAGGCCGATGGTGCCGATGCTCGCGGCATCGTGCCCCAGTCGCTGCCAGATCTGCCGCGTGAAAGCCGCCACCGATGTCTTGCCGCTGGTGCCGGTCACAGCTGCGATCGTCTCGGGCTGGCGCGGGAAGAACTTCGCCGCGGCCAGTGCCAATGCGCGGCGCGGATTTGCCGTCACGACAAAAGGCACGCGCGGAGCGCCTTGCGGCCGATGATCGACGGCGACCGCGGCCGCGCCTGCGGCAATCGCGGCATCGATGAAGCGCGCCCCGTCGGTCTTGTAGCCCGCGAGCGCGAAGAACAGATCGCCCGGCTTCACCGCGCGGCTATCAGCCGTCACCCCTCCGATCTCGATGGCTTCCGCCTGCGGATCGATCGTGGCATCAGCGCTGAAAAGGTCGCGAAGTCTCATGATCTTCCAGTCCGGCCGGCTGCTCGCACGCTCAGATCATGATCCTCGCGGAAACCCTACATCCACGCTTCCGGATCATGCCCTGCCCCCACGCCTTACTGGGTTGTCCTCGATGCCGCAAGAATAAGGCGGTCGGACGGCGGCAGGTCGAACCGCGGCTCGAGCCCCAAAAGCGGCGCAATACGGGCGATCACCTTGCCGCCGGTCGGCACCGCGTTCCAGCCCGAGGTGATGAAACCATGGGTCTCCGGCAGCGCCTTCGGCTCATCCAGCATCACCAGAAGCTGGTACTTCGGATTATCGGCCGGGAGGATGGCGGTGAAGGAGTTCAGCACCTGTTTCTTGGAGTAGCGGCCATTGACCACCTTTTCCGCAGTGCCGGTCTTGCCGCCGATATAATAACCCTTCACGTCGGCCGACTTGGCGGTTCCGATTTCGGCATTAAGTCGCATCAGATACCGGATCTTGTCCGACGTCTCAGGCTTCACCACCCGCTTGGCGATCGCCTTGGCGTCTTCCTCCGAGCGCTTGAGGAAGGTCGGCGGGATCAGATTGCCGCCATTGACCATCGCATTGATGCCCATCACCGCCTGCAGCGGCGCAACCGCGATGCCATGGCCGAAGGAGATGGTGATCGTGTTCAATTCGCCCCAGCGCTTCGGCACGATCGGCGATGCGCTCTCCGGCAATTCGGTGCGGAGACGGTCGAGCTGGCCGACCTTCTTCAGGAACGCCTTGTGCGCCTCGACTCCTTGCGCAAGCGCGATGCGCGCCGCGCCGACATTGGAGGAGAAGGTGAATACTTCCGACAGCGAGATCGCCCGGCCGAGCGGATGGGTGTCGTGGATCGCGAACTTGCCATAGTGCAGCGCGCCGCGCGCGTCATACATGGTGTGGAGCGTGGCCTTGCCGGAATCCAGCGCCATCGCCAGCGTCAGCGTCTTGAAGGTCGAGCCCATCTCGAACACGCCCGTGGTCAGGCGGTTGATGCGATCGGGATCGTGCGCTTCCTTCGGATTGTTGGGATCGAAATCGGGCAGTGAGACCAGCGCGACGATCTCGCCGGTCCGAACATTGGAGACGAGGCCCGATGCCGCCTTGGCCTTGTACTTCTCCTTGGCCTTCAGGAGCTCGTCGCGCAGCGCATGCTCGACGCGCAGATCGATCGACAGTTCCACCGGCTTCTGCAAGCGGTCGGTGGCAAAGCCCGCGCGATGCAGATCGGCCAGACCGTTATTGTCCAGCCACTTCTCCATGCCGGCGATGCCCTGGTTGTCGATGTTCACGAGGCCGATCAAATGGGCAACGGTGGGGCCGGTCGGATAGATGCGCCTGTTTTCGCGCAGGAAGCCGATGCCGGGAACGCCGAGGCGATGGATATCCTGCTGCTGTTGCGGCGTGATCTCGCGCTTCAGCCAGACGAAACCTTTTCGCGACGACAGACGGTCGCGCACTTCGGCGGTGTCGAGATCAGGCAGCGTCGCGGTCAGAAGCTCGATCGCCTCGTCCTTGTCGATGATGCGGCGCGGCTCGCCAAACAGGCTCGGCGCTTTGACGTCGGTCGCGAGGATTGCGCCATTGCGGTCGATGATATCAGGGCGCGCGGTGGCGATCGCATCCTGCGAGGCGGTGCGGCGCGCGCCGTGGCTGTCGGCGCCCATCGCGAACATCACGAGCCGCCCGGCAATGATGGCGTAGACGGCGGCAAACGCGATGATCGCGAGACCGACCCGGGCGCGCGCCTTCGCGCTGCGGTCGACATTCCGCCCGTAGAGCAGGCCGCGGATCAGCCGCTGCCGCCACGGCTCGGCCGGCTTTGTGCTTGGCGCGCGGTCGGTCATTGCTGATCTCCCTGCTGCGCGGGATCTGGTACCGACCCGGTCACGCTCTCCTGGTCGGCGGCGGCCTCGATGGTGTTGATCATCGCGCCGATCGGGTCAGGCGCGCCCGGCCGCGCGAAGTTCGGCGGACGTTCGGGCAAGTTCTTCAACGAGTCATATTGATTGGCGATGAGCGGCTTCAACGCGAGATGACGCTCGGCCAATCCCTGCAGCCGAAGCGGCGAGTCGAGCTTGGCCCATTCGGCGCGCAGGGTCGCGATCGCATCGCGCTGCTCGCGGATTTCCGCATTCAGCCGCAGCACTCGCTCGGTACGGGCCGTCGATTCCATCTTGATGCGGTAGACATAGGCCGCGCAGGCCACGAGGAAACCGATCACGAGGAAATGGAGGATGCGCATGCGCTAGCCTCCCCTCATCACGCGTTCGAGCGTCGGCCATGACGGCGGCTCACCCTCGGCATGCACTGGCGCTTCGGTGCGCTCGGCGGCGCGCAGTTTGGCCGACCGCGCGCGAGGATTGGCCGCGATCTCGTCCTCGGACGGCGTCAGCGGGCGCTTGGTCAAAATCTTCAAGCTCGGCGCCATCTGCGCCACTTCGGGCAGATGCCGCGAACCGCTGGAAACCTTGCCACGCTCGCCGAAGAAATTCTTGACGATGCGGTCTTCCAGCGAATGGAACGAAACAACCACGAGCCGTCCGCCCGGCTTCAGCACACGCTCGGCGGCGGTGAGCGCACGCAGCAACTCATCGAGCTCTTCGTTGACGAAGATGCGCAGCGCCTGGAACGTCCGCGTCGCCGGATGGATCTCGTTCGGCTTGGAGCGGACGACCCTGGCGACGATGTCGGCCAGCGCTTGCGTCGTCTCGATCGGCGCTTCCTTGCGCGCGGCCACGATGGCGCGCGCCACGCCGCGCGAGTGCCGCTCCTCGCCGAAGAGATAGATGATGTCGGCAAGATCGCGCTCCGACGCGGTTGCGATCACGTCCGCCGCGGTCGGCCCCGCATGCCCCATCCGCATGTCGAGCGGGCCCGCCAGACGGAACGAGAAGCCGCGCGCAGCCTGGTCGAGCTGCATCGAGGAGACGCCGATGTCCATCACCACGCCGTCGACGGCCTCCACACCTTGGGCGGCACAGATGTCGGCGAGATTGGAGAAGCGGTCCTCGACCAGCATCAGCCGGCCTTCGGAGCGATCAACCAGATCGAAGCCGCCCGCGATCGCCGACCGGTCGCGATCGAGACCGATGACGCGGGTTCCAGCCACGTCGAGAATCAGGCGGGTGTAGCCACCGGCACCGAAGGTGGCATCGATATAGATGCCGCCGGTGCGCGGATTCAGCATGTCGACCGCCTCGCGGCCGAGCACGGAAATGTGCGGCGCAGCAGGCGTCATGCGCCGGCTCCGAATGTTGTCCGGCGTAAGGGATCGAAACTGGACACGGACCAGCCCATGGCGCCTCGAATAGTTACGCGTCACGCCGCGGTTCCGTCCGAGCAGCCGCGGCACGGAGCACGCGCCGGTTCCCATATCAGGCCGCAAATCCTGATTCCCGACCGGAGTTTGCTGGGCTGCCATGGGATTTCGCGCGCAAGCGGGCCTCGGCCGCCCCTCAAAACCGGTTCGGCTATTCACCACTTAGTAACGGCACTTAGCGTTAAGAAAGCGTTGCCGAATCCTTCACGGTTTATTTTGCTTTTTAGTCACATGTGGAACTCGCTGATGCGCACCATCCACAGGCGGACCTAAAATTCGCGGGATGGCGCCGATGTGATTGCACCCGCGGCAGGGTAAAGGAATAGTAAATTGAAGGCTGTCCGGAAATTGCAGGACTGCCGTCTTGAATTTGAGATTTGGGATGTCGTCTGGTTCGTTCGCGTCTGCTGATTCGAAGCGTCAACGCGCCCTTCCCGTTCCGAGGGCCATCGCCGACATGAAGACCTTTACTCCGGACTCCTCGATCGTCTCCGACGTCATCCCTTCGGTGAATTTCGGCGAACGCGCCAACGACCGGCAGCCCGACATGATCGTGCTGCACTACACCGGCATGCCCGACGTCGAGGGCGCCATCGCCCAGCTCTGCACTGCCGGCACCGAGGTCTCCGCACATTACATCGTGCTGGAGGATGGCCGCATCGTGCAATGCGTGCCGGAGAGCAAGCGCGCCTGGCATGCCGGCGTCTCCTGCTGGGCCGGCGAAGAGGACATCAATTCCTGCTCGATTGGCATCGAGATCATCAACCGCGGCCATGACTGGGGCTATCCGGATTATCCGCTGCGCCAGATCGCAGCGGTGATCGCGCTGTGCCGCGGCATCATGCTCCGCCGCAACGTGCCTTCGTATCGCGTGCTCGCTCATTCCGACGTGGCGCCGGCGCGCAAGAAGGACCCCGGCGAAAAGTTCCCGTGGCATTCGCTGGCCAATTCCGGCGTCGGGCATTGGGTTCAGCCGGCGCCGATCGTACGCGGGGAGACGCTCCAGCTCGGCGCGATCAACGATAACGTCACCAACATGCAGCAGGCATTCGCCCGCTACGGCTACAACATCCCGACCAACGGCAAGTTCGACGGCCCCACCATGGAAGTCGTCACCGCCTTCCAGCGCCATTTCCGCCAGGAGCGCGTCGACGGCATCGTCGATCGCTCGACCATGACCACGTTGCATGCGCTGCTGGAGAGCCTGCCGCCGGAAGCAACCGCGACAGTGGTTGCGGAGAAGTAGGCAAGTCTCTCGTCATTGCGAGCGAAGCGAAGCAATCCATCTCGCCACTTGTTGAAGCATGGATTGCTTCGTCGCTACGCTCCTCGCAATGACGGAGGCCATCACCCCATCTCCGCGATGCGCCGCGCATAGAGCCGGCGCAGCGGCTCCAGTTGCGTCGCGGCGGTTGCCGCCCGATACGCTTGACGCGCGGCGTCGGTGCGGCCGAGGCGGCGCAGCAGATCGGCGCGGACAGCCGGCAGCAATTCGTAACCCTTGAGGCTGCCGCGCGCTTCCAGCGCGTCGATCAAATCGAGTGCGCGCGCCGGGCCGTCGACCATCGACACCGCCGCGGCATGGTTCAGCTCGATCACCGGTGAGGGGCTGATGCGGAGCAGCACTTCATAGAGGCCGGCGATCTGCGGCCAGTCGGTGTCATTATAACTCGGCGCGCGGGCATGCAGCGCCGCGATTGCGGCCTGCACCGTGTAGGATTGCGGCCGGCCGGGCATGCGCAGCGCTTCCTCCACCAATCGCAGGCCTTCGGCGATCTGGCTGATGTCCCACAGCGAGCGATCCTGCTCCTCCAACAGCACGATGTCGCCGCCTGCGGTTTCGCGGCCGGCGCGGCGCGCGTCGTGCAGCAGCATCAATGCTAGCAGTCCCTTGATCTCGCCGCGGCCGGGGATCAGTGCATCGATCAGCCGCGCTAGCCGGATCGCCTCGCGCGCCAGATCCGGGCGCATCAGGTCCTCGCCGGAGGTCGCCACATAGCCTTCGGTGAAGACGAGATAGATCACCGCCAACACGCCGCGCAGCCTCGGCTCCAGCGCCTCCCGCTCCGGCACCTCATAGGGAATGCCGGCGAGGCGAATCTTCTGCTTCGCGCGCAAGAGCCGCTGCGCCATTGCGTCCTCGCTGACGAGGAAGGCGCGCGCGACCTGGGCCGTCGAGAGGCCGCAAACCGTGCGCAGCGTCAGCGCGACCTGCACCTCGTCGGCAAATGACGGATGACAGCAGGTGAAGATCAACCGCAGCATGTCGTCGTCGAGCGTGGCATCGGCAAGCTCGGAAGGCGCGGACGCATTGAGCAGAAGTTCGTGCGTCAGCTCCTGCTGCTTGCCGCGGAAGACGGCATTGCGGCGGATGCGATCGATCGCCTTGTTGCGGCCGACATTGACCAGCCACGCCCGTGGATTCTCCGGCAACTCGCCCGCATGCCAGCGCTCAAGCGCCGCCGCGAATGCCTCCTGCAGCGCGTCCTCCGCAAGATCGAAATCGCCGACGAGGCGGATCAGCGTCGCCAGCGCCCGGCTCGCCTCGTCGCGGAAGATCTTTTCGATCTGGGTCGGAGTCATACGGTGACGCCATTACCCCGGAGTGGCGGCGCTAGGCCATCACTTATCATACACCCAGATCGGCCTCACCTCGATCGCGCCGAGCCTCGCACTCGGGATGCGCGCGGCGATCGCGAGCGCCGTGTCGAGGTCCTTGGCTTCGATCAGATAGTAGCCGCCGAGTTGCTCGCGCGTCTCCGCGAACGGGCCATCCGTCGTCAGCGCCTTGCCGTCGCGCACGCGCACCGTGGTCGCGGTCGTCGTCGGCCGCAGCCGGTCGCCGGCCTTGAAATTGCCGCTCTGGATGATGGACTGGGTGAACTTGCCGTATTCCTCCATCATCTTCTGACTCGTTGCCGCGTCGAGTTTCGCGTACTCGACCTCATTCTGGTAGATCATCAACAGATACTGCATCGCGAAGTCTCCTTTTCATCGGCTGGATCGCCGACATCCAGTCGAGCGGGGCCGACGCAAAACGACATCTTCAGGATAGTTTATTTTGAGGGTTCCGCAGGCCGCTTTCGCCTTGACCTTGCGGCCACAAACCCCCATGCCTACTGGCGTCAGTCGGCCGGACGGCCGCTCCCGCAAGCGCCGAAAGGCCGCGGGGGAGGAAAGTCCGGGCTCCATCGACATGCGGTGCCGGATAACGTCCGGCGGGGGCAACCCCAGGGAAAGTGCCACAGAGAACGAACCGCCCGCCTTCGCCCTTCGGGGCTCCGGCGCGGCAAGGGTGAAAAGGTGCGGTAAGAGCGCACCGCGTTTCCGGCAACGGAGACGGCATGGCAAACCCCACCGGGAGCAAAACCGAATAGGGACGGCACCGCAGGCTGTTCGCGCAAGCGATAACGCTGCAGGGCGATGTCAGGCCCGCCGTCCGGGTAGGTTGCTCGAGGCCGTCTGCAAAGGCGGTCCCAGAGGAATGGCCGTCACGTACCATTCGCGAGAATGGTGCCCTACAGAACCCGGCTTACAGGCCGGCTGATGTTCTAAAGCGTTTTCAAGCGAAGTGGGTTTCCGGTTCGCGTGAAGAAAACGCCTCTTGGTGGACCAAATGAGGGGTTCGGCGCAACACGCCGGACCCCTCGCCATTTTTGGGGCGCCGTGAAATGACGTCGCGAGTCACGGCCATGGTACCTACCGGGCACGTCGTGTAAACGTCGGGCCAATGACAATGAGAACAAGACGATGATGGGCGGATTCGCGCTGGCGGTGCTGTTTGTCGGCGCGTTGGCCGGGGGCTTCGTATCCGGCCTTGCCGGCTTCGGCACCGCGCTGATGGCGCTGGGGATCTGGCTCTACGTTGCGCCGCCTGCGGTTGCCGTGCCTTTGGTCCTGATCTGCTCGGTCGTCGGCCAGCTCACGACCCTGCCCTCGATCTGGCGCTCGATCGATTTCAGGCTGGTCTGGCCATTTGTGGTCGGCGGGCTGGCCGGCGTGCCGCTCGGCACGCTGCTGATTGCCCATGCCGATCCCAGCACCTTCAAGCTGACCATCGGCGTGTTTCTGCTGGTCTTTCCCACCGCGCTCTATTTTCAGCGCAGGCCAATGGCGATCAAGTTTGGCAGCAAGCCGTTCGACGGCGCCATCGGATTTGCCGGCGGCATCCTTGGCGGCCTCGCCGGCCTGTCCGGCCCACTTCCGATTCTTTGGGCCAGCGTGCGCGGCTGGACCAAGGAGCAGCGGCGCGGGATTTTCCAGACCTTCAACTTCACGGTGCTGGCGACGGCGCTGGTGCTTCAGGCATTCGCCGGCTTCGTCACAAAGCAAGTTCTCACGCTGGCTGTCGTGACCTTTCCGGCGACGGTGGCCGGCGCCTGGCTCGGCGCGCGAATCTATCACGCGCTGAGCGACCGGAATTTCACAAACATCGTGCTCGGGCTTTTGTTTCTCTCCGGGATCGGGCTGGTGTGGAGCGGAATTGCTCCGAGGTAGCGCGCGCATGGCTGCCATATGCACCGAGTAGATTGCTGTACGCGGGGCAGTGAACCCGCTATCCACGCCTATCATGTCCTCGTCCTCCTCGCGCGAACGTTTCGGCCTGTTGCTGGGCTTCATCGGCATGGCGATCTTCGGCGGCACGCTGCCGGCGACGCGGCTTGCCGTCGCGGAAATTGATCCGATTGCCCTGACCGCGATCCGCACCACAATCGCCGGTCTATGCTCGCTCGCGCTCCTGCTCGTGTTGCGGCGGCCGCTGCCGCGGCGGGCGCTATGGCCGCAGCTTGCGCTGGTGATGCTGTGCGTCGCCATCCTGTTTCCACTGCTGATGGCCGAGGGCATGCAGCGGGTTGACGCCTCCCATGGCGGCGTCGTGCTCGGCGTGCTGCCGATCGCGACAGCGCTGGTGGCGGTCGCCATCACCCACGAGCGGCCGCGGCCGTTGTTCTGGGTCGCCGCTGTCGTCGGCGCCGCGCTCGTGATCGCCTTTGCGCTGCGTGACGGCGGCGGCACGCTGTCGACGGGCGACCTCTTCCTGTTCGCCTCCGTTGCGGTTTCCGCCGTTGGCTATGCCTTCTCCGGACGACTCACCGCGGAGATGCCGGGCTGGGAAGTCATCAGTTGGGTGCTGGTGATTGCGTTGCCGTTCGCGCTGCCGGCGGCGGCGCTGACGATGCCGCCCGATCCGATGCACATCTCGCTTAAACCCTGGCTTGGTCTGCTCTACGTCGCGCTGTTCTCGCAATGGATCGGCTTCTTCGCCTGGAATGCCGGCATGGCGATGGGCGGGATCGCGCGGGTCTCGCAGGTGCAATTGTTGCAGCCCTTCGTCACCTTCGTGCTCGCCTCGCTCTTCAACGGCGAGACGATCACCCCGCAGGTCGTGCTGTTCGCCGCCGCCGTGGTGGCGACGGTCGCGATCAGCGCGCGCACGCGGGGGCGAAAGGCTGTCGTTCCGGGGCGGCGCAAAGCGCCGAACTATGGTGCGCACTTGCGCACCTGAGAACCTCGAGATCCTCAGATGCGCAATTGCGCATCGTAGTTCGCGCTCACGCGCGCCCCGGAATGACGGCGACTACTCCGCCGCGGAGACCTCGTCGAACTCCATCGCCTGCCGCTCGAACAGGCTGCGATAGATGCCGCCCGGCCGCGCGGTCAGCGTGGCATGGGTGCCCTGCTCGACGATCTCGCCGCGATCGAACACCAGGATGCGGTCGAGGCCGCGCACCGTCGACAGCCGGTGCGCGATCACGATCGAGGTGCGGCCCTTCATCAGCCGCTCCATTGCTTCCTGGATCAGCGCCTCCGATTCCGAATCCAGGCTCGAGGTCGCCTCGTCCAGGATCAGGATCGGCGCGTCGGCGAGGAACGCGCGTGCCAACGCGACGCGCTGCCGCTCGCCGCCGGACAGCTTGACGCCGCGCTCGCCGACCAGCGTGCCGTAGCCTTTCGGCAGCCGCATGATGAAGTCGTGCGCATTGGCAAGCCGCGCCGCCTGCTCAATTGCCGCCATGCTGGCGCCGGGCCGGCCGTAGGCGATGTTCTCCGCCAGCGAACGGTGGAACAGGATCGGCTCCTGCTGCACGATCGCGATCTGGCTGCGCAGCGATTGCTGCGTCGCGTGAGCGATATCCTGGCCGTCGATCAGGATCCGTCCGCCCGAGACGTCGTAGAGCCGCTGCACCAGTTTCACGAACGTGGTCTTGCCGGAGCCGGACCTGCCGACCAGGCCCACGCGCTCGCCGGCGCGAATATCGATCGACAGCGCGTCATAGAGCGGCGTGCGATGCCCGCCGTAGAGGAAGGTGACGTTGTCGAAGGTGATCCTTCCACCCTGGACGTCGATCGGCTTTGCGTCGGGCGCATCGACGATGCCAAGCGGCTCGCCATGGATGGTGACGAGCTCCTCCATGTCGTTGACCGAACGCTGCAGGTTGTTGATGTGCATGCCGACGTCGCGCAAGTAAGCGTGGATGACGTAGTAGCTCGTCAGCACATAGGTGACGTCGCCCGGCGAGGCGCGCCCGGCAAGCCACAGCAGGATGGCGCCGCCGATCACCGACGCGCGAAAGCACAGGAGCACCGCGAGCTGCGCCATATTGGTTGCGTTGTAGCGCAGCCAGGTGCGCAGCACCCGCCTGCGCCAGCGGGCGATGACACCGGCAAGCCGCACATCCTCACGCGCTTCCGCGCCGAACGATTTCACCACCGCGTTGCAGGTGAGCGCGTCCGCCAGCGTGCCGCCGACCTTGGTGTCCCAGGCGTTGGAGACGCGCGCGGCCGGTGCAATATAGTTCACCGAGAGCACGATGGTCATCGCGACATAGACCACCGCGCCGACACCGATCACGGCGCCGAGCACGGGCCAGTGCAATCCGAGCAGGATCATCGAGCCGACCAGCACCATCAGCGACGGCAACAGCGCCATCAGGACGGTATCGTTGAGCAGGTCGATCGCCCACATGCCGCGGGTGATCTTGCGCACGGTCGAGCCGGCGAACGAATTGGCGTGCCAGTCGGTCGAGAACCGCTGCACCCGCGCGAATGCCTCGCGCGCCACATCCGACATCGTCGTCAGCGTGAACGGCACGATCGCCTGCAACCCCATAAACCGCAGGATGATCGACAACAGGCCGAGCGCGACGATGCCGCCGAATGCAACCATCGCCGCATGCCGCGCCGCCTGGTCCGCGGTGCCGAGCGTAAGCGCGTCGACCAGATGGCCGGAATAGACCGGCATGAAAAGGTCGGCGACAGTGGCGCCGAGAAAGCCGACCAAGACGGTCGTGGCGCGATAGGGCTGCCTCAGCCAGTGGCGGAATATGAACGGGATCACGACGCGGATCGCGGCGGGACGTTTGTCAGTTTGAATAGTCATGGCGCAATCCGGCCGCGCTCGCGCGCAGGCCGGCTCCATCTGAATTGACGCGCGACGGCGCAAAAGCGCGCGACAGTGGCGTCGTTGAAAGATCGATAAGTTGTTGGGAGGCTTGAAGGACCGGGACGTCAGCCCCGGTCAGAACTGGTGGTCAGTGGTGCGACCGAATACCCAGCACAAGCATCGAACGGGGGCGCGCGATCTGCGAATAAGCCAAAATCATGCAAATCTCCCCGGTTCGAGCGACGACGCGTTGCTTATAAATGCGTCACGCCTGATTTGCAAGATGACAAAGCCGTGAGCTGCGCCTTCGCGCTAATGCCCGCCGCCGCCAGGTGCCGCCGCCGACGGCTTGTTCAGGAGCAGCACGAGAAGACTGAGGCCGACATAGAACACCGTCAGCATGAAGAAGGCGTCGCCATAACCCATGACCGCGGCCTGGCGGTGCACGATCTGCGACAATTGCTTCAGCGCCATCATCGCGGAATCGCCCATGCCCTGCATGCGCTGGGTGAACATGTTGAGCGTCTCGACCGCCGTCGCATTGCCCCAATGCACCCGATCGTGCAGACGCGAAATGTGCAGGTCGGTGCGCTCGTTCAGCACCTGGTTGATGATGGCCAGTCCCACCGCGCCGCCGAGATTGCGCATCAGGTTGAACAGGCCGGAGGCATTCTTGACCAGATGCGGCGCCAGCGTGCCCAGCGCAATGTTGTTGGTCGGCACCATCGCGCACATCATGCCGATGCCGCGCAGGATCTGCGGCACCAAGAGTTCGTAGAAGTCATAGTCGCGCGTGATCCAGGTCATCTGCCAGGAGCCAAGCGCGAAGGTGACGAGGCCGAAGGCGATGATGTAGCGCAGATCGACCTTCTGCATCAGCTTCCCGACGACCGGCGCCATCAGGAACATCGTGATGCCGGAGACGAACATGGTCTCGCCGATCATCAGCGCGCTGTAGCCGCGAACCTCCGCGAGATAGCGCGGATAGATATAGGTCAGGCCGTAGAGGCCGATGCCGATGCAGAACTGCAGCACGCAGCCGATCGCGAAATTGCGGTTGCCAAACGTCCTGAGATCGACGATCGGCTCATCGACGCTGAATACCCGCCAGAAGAAAGCAATCGCTGAGACGAAGCAGACCGCGGCGAAGATCGCGACCGACGTATCCTGCAGCCACTCATATTGCGGTCCTTCCTCCAGCACATATTCGAGCGAGCCGAGGAAGCCCGCCATGAACAAGAGGCCCCACCAGTCGAAGCGCTCGAGCAATGCGAAATTCGGCTGATCGAAATCGATCAGCGCGAGGACGCCAAGCGTGATGCCGATGCCTGGCACGATGTTGATGAAGAACAGCCAGTGCCACGACATCAGGTCCGTGATGTAGCCGCCCACCGTAGGTCCGACGGTCGGGGCCAGCGTCGCGACCAGCCCGATGATCGGCGCGACGATGTGGAACTTCGAGCGCGGAAAGATCGTGTAGGCCGAAGCGAACACCGTCGGGATCATGCCGGCGCCGAGAAATCCCTGCAGGGCGCGCCAGAGGATCATCTGCTCGATCGAGGTGGCAAAACCGCACAGGAAGCTCGATACGGTGAAGCCGAAGGCGGAGATCGCGAACAGCAGCCGCGTGCCGAGCGCGCGCGACAGGAAGCCGGACAACGGAATGGCGATGACCTCGGCGATCAGATAGGCAGTCTGCACCCAGGAGACTTCGGTCGAGCTCGCCGAGAGGCCGGCCTGGATGTCCGAGAGCGATGCGGAGACGATCTGGATGTCCAGGATCGACATGAACATCCCGAACACCATGATGACGAAGGCGACCACCCGCTTCGGCTCGATGCGCTCGCTGGCGGCCGCGGCATTCATCATGTTCGGCGAAGCGGTGGTGGCGTCGGCCATATCTGCTCACCTGCGCGCGGAGCGTTCTCCGGGCTCAAACTATCACTGCGGATGAATCATCATCGGTGCATCGAGATCGGCATCATTGTCGGCGTCGTGTGCACCCTCGCTTGTATCCACGGTGGTGTAGACCGACATGCCTGCGCGCAGCAGGTTCTGTCGCGCGACGCTCTTCGGCACGCGGATGCGGACCGGCAATCGCTGCACGATCTTGGTGAAATTGCCGGTGGCGTTGTCCGGCGGCAGCAGAGTGAACACCGAACCTGCGGCCGGTGAAATGCTGTCGACCACGCCCTTGAACTTGCGGTGGCCGTAGGCGTCGACCGAGATCGTCACCGGCTGGCCCGGGCGGACACGCTTGAGCTGCGTCTCCTTATAATTGGCGTCGATGAAGACATCGTCGAGCGGCACCACATTGCCGAGCCGCTGGCCGACCTGGATGAAGTCGCCGACATTGACGAGACGGTTGGAGAAGGTGCCGTCGACCGGCGCGCGCACCGTGGCGAAATCGAGATCGCGCTCGGCCTTGGCGAGCTGGGTCTGCAGTTCGGCGAGCGTGGCGCGGGCCTCGTTCTGCTGCGCCTTGGTCACCTCGACATTGTCGCGCGCAGCGTCATAGGCGGCCTGCGCCGACTTCACCGCGGCAACGCCCTGGTCACGGTTTGCCTCCGAGACTTCGAAGGTGGCGCGCGAGGCAAAGCCCTTGGTGCTCAGCGCCTGCTGGCGGTCGAAATCGAGGCCGAAGCGCTTCAGGTTCGCTTCGGCGGAGGCGAGTTGTGCCTGCGCCTGCTCGACTGCGCTTTCCAACGCGGTGACCTGGCGGCCGATGCGCTCGATGGTCGCCTGCTGGGTGGCGATCCTGCTGCGCGCCGCGTCGACCGCGATCCGGTAGTCGCCGTCGTCGATCCGGAAGATCACTTCGCCGGCGCGAACGATCGCGTTGTCGGCAGGCAGGATCGCCGCCAGATGGCCGGAGACACGCGCGCCGAGCATGGAGTTGTTGGCGCGCACATAGGCGTCGTCGGTCGAGATGTAGAAGCGTCCGGCAACGAACCAGTAGACGCCGTAGCCGACGGCGGCGAGTGCGAGCAGGCCGAGCACACCCATCATGACGAATCTGCGCTTGGCGGGTTTTGGCGCGGCGGCGGCCTGTGCTGGTGGCGCTGCCGGCTGCTCCGGTGCTGGCGCGACCGGCGTTTCGGCAGGCCGGCGCTTGGCTTCTTCGGGAGCGGGGCCACGAAGCTGCTCTGCCGGCTGAGCTGATGTGTTGCGCACGGACTCGCCCTCGACCTCCGGCTCGGAGCGAACGACGCGTGCAGCCTGATCTCTCGCCGCGGCCATAGCCGGACTCCTCATTTACCCCGTCACGACGCAAGCGAGGCCCGGCGGCCGCTGCGGCATCGTGTCTTAACATCTATCATTGACCGAACGGTTCGGTCAAGTTACATTACTTTGGAGGAACCCTAAGGAGAAAATCGCTTCCGGACAGTAGCCCGGACGGAAAATGTTCTCCGAGAGACTAAACCAATGGTTGCAGGCCGGACATCCCCGCTTCAGATCGTTGCCGAGGAGGACTCCTCCAAGCGGCGACAGATTCTCGACGGTGCCCGCAAGGTGTTTCTGGAATTGGGTTTCGACGGCGCCAGTATGGGCGAGATCGCCCGCGCCGCCGGGGTCTCCAAGGGCACGCTTTATGTCTACTTCGACGACAAGTGCCGGCTGTTCGAGGCGATCGTCGAGGAAGAGAAGATCGAGCAGAGCAAGGCGGCTTTCAATTTCGATCCGCAGCGCGACGTCGATACCACCCTGCCCGAATTCGGGCGGGCCTACATCGCGCTGCTGTGCCGGCCGGGCGGCGGCTCGGCGATCCGCACGGTGATGGCGATCGCCGAGCGGATGCCTGAGGTCGGCAGCCGATTTTACGAACAGGTGATCGCGAGCAACGTCAAACGCTTTGCGACCTATCTCGAAGCTCGCACCGGGCACGGCGAGCTTGCGATCGACAATTTCGAGCTCGCTGCCTGGCAATTCATGCAGATGTGCCAGGCGACGCTGTTCCAGGCTTTCATCTTCCAGGCTAAGCCCTCGCCATCGCCCGAGCAGATCGCCACCGTCGTCGACAGCGCAACGCGCGTGTTCCTGGCGGCGTATCGGCCGAAGCCGGCGTAGCGGCGACGCCGGTTTTGCCCCTCATGGTGAGGAGCGCGTAGCGCGTCTCGAACCATGAGGCCCCGCTAGTGGCCTCGCCCTTCGAGACGGCCGCTGCGCGGCCTCCTCAGGGTGAGGAGATAGACTGGGGTCGCAACTCTCTCCATCGTCCCTGTTCGCAATCACCGAGAGCCGTCATTCCGGGGCGATGCAAAGCATCGAGCCCGGAATCCATTTCGTCGCTTGCGCCTGTGGCCTGATGGATTCCGGGCTCGCGCTACGCGCGCCCCGGAATGACATCGGAGGTGCTCACGGCTTGAAGACGTAGCCCGAACCGATCGCCGCGGCCTCCGGGATTGGCGGCAGGTCGGAGAACAGTTCGGGGTGATCCTTCATCACCTTCAGGATGTATTTCGGCTCGATATGCTTGTTGACGTCGAACGTCGCCTTGATGATGCCGAGCCGCGACAGACGGTCTTCGGCGCCAAAGAGCGCGCGATAATTGTTCGCTGACAGACGGCGGTCCGCCTGCTGGATGTTGAACTGCATCGCGGCTTCGGCGATTTCCTGCTTGAGGCCAGGGATCCAACGGGTTGCGACCTGCGCGGCCTGCTTCGGGTTCTTGCGCATCCACTGGTCGGCCTCGGAGACCGCAGCCAGGAATTTCTCGATGGTGTCGCCGTTGGCCTGCACCCATGGACGCAAGGCGACGTTGAAGCCGAGATAGGAGATGACGTCGCCGCCGCGGATGATCTCGACCGCACCGGGCACATCCTTGCCCGCAACGATGGGCCACGGATCCCAGCCGGAGAAAGCGTCGATGCCCTTGGCGAGCAGCGCGACGGTCATGTCCGGCGGCGGCGTGTTCACCAAGGTGACCTCCTCCGGCTTCAGCCCGGCCTTCTCCAGGATGCCGAGGATATAGAGGTGGTTGATGGTGCCGAAGGATGCCGCGATCTTCTTGCCCTTCAGGCTGGCAAGGTCGCCCTTGACGATCCCTGAGCCTTCGCGTGCGACGATCGCCATGGTCGCATCCGAGCCGGCCTTGGTTGCGTTGCCGCTGTAATTGCCGAGCGCAACGAGATCCATGCCGCGCAGCACCGCACCGATCATGGGCACGCCGACCTGCACGATCTCGCTCTCGCCGGCCTGCAGCGCGTTGAGGGCATCGACGCCTGTGGCGTAGGGCCGCGCGATGGTGACGTCGAGGCCGTATTTCTCGAAGAAGCCGCGCTCGAGCGCGATCGGCAATCCGATCTGGTCGATGCCGGTGACCATGCCGGCCTTCAGCTTGGTCAGCGTCTGCGCGCCCGACGGCGTGCAGAGCAGCGCGAACGCCATCGCGAGCAGCAACAATCGTTTCATTCTCCTACCCTCCCGGTTTTATCGGCCCCACCGCCCTCACCCAGTACGGCCGGGCGACGGCGTTGAGGTCCGTTCGTTTGACGCCACGCAATTCAATGGAATGCTCATCAGTGCCCGAGACACGTCCATATTGCTGGAATGCGAGCACGTGGAAACGCTCGGGCGTGAATGGCAGCTCGATCTGCACATTGACCTTCTCGGACGTGCCGGCGAGCTCCGCCGAAATCTTGCCGGGCGCGGCCAGGGTCAGCCAAAGCTGAAAGCCGGCCCAGGCGGCGATGACGCCGAGCACGATGCGGCCCTTGGTCGAGCGGAAGGCTTGCGCGACGAGGCTCATGCGGCGCGCACCATCTGCAGCACGCGCGCGGAGAGCTGTTTGAACTTGTCGTCCTTGACCAGATCATCCCACACCCGCGGCCGCGGCAAATCGATCTCGATCTGGTCGAGGACGCGCCCCTTCGAAAGCACGACGACGCGGTTGGCAAGGAACACCGCCTCCGGCACGTCATGAGTGATGAAGAGCACCGTCGGCTTGCGCTCCTGCCAGATCCGCGTCAGCTCCTCCTGCAAGGTCATGCGCGTCTGCGCGTCGACGCTGGCGAAGGGCTCATCCATCAGCAGCACATCCGGATTGTTGGCGAGCGCGCGCACCACGCCGACGCGCTGCTGCATGCCGCCGGACAATTCATTGGGGTAGCGATGCGCCGCATGCGAGAGGCCGGCGAGCGCGAGATATTCGCGCGCGATGCGGTCGCGCTCGGCCTTCGGCACGCCGCGCATCTTCGGGCCGAAGCCGACATTGTCGAGCACGGTCTTCCAGGGAAACAGCGCAAACGACTGGAACACGACGCCGCGCTCCGGGCCCGGTCCCTTGACCGGCTTGCCGTCGAGCAGGATCTCGCCGCCGGTATAGGGAATGAAGCCAGCGATCATATTGAGGATGGTGGTCTTGCCGCAACCGGACGGGCCAACGACGGAGACGAACTCTCCCTGCTCGACGTCGATCGAGACGTCGTGGACCGCGTTGACATGCGAGCCGGCATAGGGATCGAAATAGGTCTTTGCGAGGTTCTTGAGCGAAAGCGTCTTCATGATGTCACCAATCCCCAGCGCTGGCCGGTCGCGCGCTCGAGCGGCGCGAGGATCCAGGCGTCCACGATGTACCAGAGCAGTCCGAGAATGATCATGCCAAGCAGGATCTCGACAGTGGAGCCGGAACGGCGCGCATCGAACATCATGAAGCCGATACCGCTGGTGCCGACGATCATCTCGACCGCGATCAGCGCGCGCCAGCCATAGCCGAGGCCGTTGCGTAGGCCCGTAATGATGTTGGGCAGCGCGCCGGGCAGCGTCACCTCCCAGAGCACGCGCGCCGGCGAGGCGCCGAGACTGCGTGCGGCGCGCGCGAGATCGCGCGGCACCGATTCGACGCCGAGCACGGTGTTGAGCACGACCGGGAACAGCACGGTGTAGACAATGACGAAGGTCATCGTCGTGAGCCCGAAACCGAACCAGATCAGGAGGATCGGCAGCCAGGCGATGTCGCCGATCGCTTGGAAGAACAACAGGATCGGCCAGCAGATGCGATGCGCCCAGCGGCTGGTGCCGATCAATACGCCCAAGGGAATCCCGAGCGCCATGCCGACGGCGGCGCCGGTGAACAGGCGGATCACGCTGTCGCCGAGATAATCCGGCAGGATGCCTTTGTAGGTCAGCGTGACGAAAGAGTTCACGACATCGACCGGGCCGGGGAAGAACGCACGCGGAAAGATGCCGGCTGCGGCAACCGCGCTCCAGAGCGCCACCACCGGAATGAAGGGGATGATGGCCGCGAGCGCTGGCCAGCGCCGCGTCATCCGTGCGTAACCGCTCCAGCACTGCAACAGAACATTCATGCGCGTCTCACCATGCCCCAGCGCTCGATGGTCGCGCGCTCCAGCGGGACCAGCAGCAGACGGTCGATCAAGAGCCACAGCACGCCGATCACGATCATGCCGAACACGATGACCTCGGTGCGGTAGAAATCGCGAGCGACGAACAGCATGTAGCCGAGCCCGACATTGGTCGCGATCATCTCGGCCGCGATCAGGCCGCGCCAGGCAAAGCCGAGCCCGGTGCGAACGCCGGTGACGATGTTCGGCAGCGCGCCCGGCAGCAGCACTTCCGTCAGCAAGGCCCAGCGGCCGGCGCCGAGCGAGCTTGCGGCGTTGCGCAGCGTGTGCGGGATGGTCTTGACGCCGAGCAGCGTGTTGTAGGCGACGACGAAGAACACGGCGTTGAAGATCACGAAGACGATGGCGCCGAAGCCATAGCCGAACCAGAGCGTGGCGATCGGAATCCAGGCGATGCCGGCGAGCACGGAGAAGAAGCGGAACAGCGGCGTCAGGAACGCGGCAACCGTCGGGCTCACGCCCATCGCGATCCCGAGCGGTACGGCGGTGACGACGCCGATCAGCGTGCCGAGGCCGACGCGCAGCAGGCTCGCGCCGACATGGGCAAGCAGCGTGCCGTCGCGGATCGAATCCATCGCGGCCGTGCCGACCGCGCCAACAGAGGGGAAGACCCGCGGATTGATATCGAACAGCGGAACGACGATGGCCCAGATCGCAACCAGCGCAAGTAGCGGGGCAACGAACATCGCAGCCCCCGCGAGCGAATTGACGCTGCGCGCAAGCCACGGCGATCGCCGCTTCAGACTGCGCGTCACCTCCATGCCGCCTCCCCTGATATGATGCAGCCTTTGCCGGCCTTTATTGTCGTTTATCGCGTCCGTGCCGCCTTAGACACGCGACGCCATGCCTCATGTTGCGCAAATTGTGATGTCGCGCAATCGCCTATCCTGCGTAGATCACCCAGGCGGGAGCCGGACGCCCGGTAAACAACCAAAGGATGTGCGCAGCATCGGATCTCGGCGATCCCTGCACTGCCTCAGCGCGCTACCCTCACACAAGCGAGCAAAGGCTATTCGTCGGTGAATTCATCTTCTTCGTTGACCTTGGCCTTGCGGCTGAACCAGGAGGACTTCTTGCCGCCGAGCGAGCCCGTGACATTGGGGTCGCGCGAGGCATAGGGGTTGCGCGAATTGGCGCGCGCGGCGATCTGCTCGCCGGAGACGGCGGCGGGCTCGCAGATGACGCGGCGGCTGGCGCGGCGCATCAGGTCAACGTGAATGTGATCGTAGTGGAAGCGGTTGGAGCCCGGCGCCAGCACGGTGTTGAACTGCTGGCAGGCCCCGCCCTGGACGTCGCGCAGGAATCCCTGCTCTTCCGGCAGGCCGCGCCAGCCATCCTTCACCGAGATGCGGCGGCCGTCGGCGAGCGTGAAGCCGGCGATGTCGAGCGCATTGCCGAAGGCGTGCTCGGAAATATGCGCACTCGGATTGCCGTTCATGCCGCGGCAGGAATAGGCGGAAATCTGCTTGATCTCGACCACGCGCGCGCCGAACCAGCGCGTCGCCGCGGGCTGCACGGAATCGGCAAGCCAGCGGTCGAGCGCGGAGACGATCGGACAGGCGAGCGTCGCGGTCGGCTTCAGCGTGACCGGGCCGACCGCAGTGACGGGATTGCCGCGCTCCGGCCCGAGCCGCGGCAACGGCGCGGCGGCGCCTTGCGACGGCGAATAAGGCCCGGGGGAATAAGGTGCGGAAGCGCGATCGCGCGGCGGATAGCCTTGCGGTGTGCCATAGGCCGGACCGCCCGGCGGCTCCGGGGAGCCCTCCGCCGGCAAATCGATGTCGTCCTGCTGCGGCGCGACGCCGGGAGCGCTCAGCGAGATCGGCCCGTTCGACGGCGCGCCGTAGCTCGGCTGGCTTGGCGTCGAGTTTGAATAATAAGGCGCCTGCTGCGGCCGCGGGGCCGGTTGCGGCGCGATCGGCCAGCGCGGCTGGCTCCGGCTCGAGCCAATATCGGCCGGCGGACGCAGATCGTCGGCAAAGCCAAAGCTCTGGCTGCCCTCACCGAGCGCAGCGACCTTAAGCGGGAATTGCGCACCGCACGCGCCGGGACCCGAGATCGGGTCGATGCGCACGAGGTCCGGCCCTTCCTTCACCGCTCCGGATTTCAGGCAAGCGACTTCGGCCTCGGCCCGCCAGGGTTCGCGCTCGGCCTGGAAGAAACCGCGACCGCAACCTACCAGCGAAACAAGGACGACGGAGCCGACGAGATACAAACGAACTCCACGCGTCATGCGCGGCAGATTCGGCGAATTTATTTAAGGACTCTTCAACGCGTTGTTTTTACACATCTTTAACCATACGGCCGCCGGCCCGAGACGCCTCAGGCAGGACGGACAGCATCGCTGGCTTTTTCGGCCGGGAACGGTTTGGTAAATTTCTGCGTTCTATGCGGGCAGGCGCAAACGCTGGGAGCGTTCTCGATGGCTATGAGTCTTCTCGTCAGCCGGCTGAGTGTCGTCGCCGCCTATGTTGCGCTCGCCTTTGTCGGCGCGATCGTGCTTGGCCTGCTGTAGGCTTTCCCTGGAAACCTGGATTGGACTTGCGCCCGGCGGCTCTCCCGCCGGGCGCCAGCTTGATTGCTACCAGCTATAACGCACGACGCCCTTGCCGGCGTAGGAGCGCGTAACGTCGGAGAACTCGCCCTCGAAGGTCGCGGCTGCCGACCAGCCGTTCATCCAGTTCAATTCGGCAGACGCGGTGGTGAGCGCGGCATCATGCGCCAGCGCCGCGCCGCCTACGACAAAGGACGCGCCGGGCAGCGTCTGGAAGGTCGCTGCGACATTGCGATCGGTGTTGAAATCATGCGCCCAGGCAAGGCGGCCACGCAAGGTGAGGACCGCATCCGGTATCGCGAAGGACTTGTCGGTTCGCACGCCCAATTCGCTGCGCGGCGCCGTGACGGTCTTGGCGCCGTAGGCCAACGCGAACGCGCCCATGCCGGCCACGACCTGCTCCGCATAGGCCGGCAGATCGAACGTCGTGAACTGTGCGGCGGCATAGGGCGTGACCGCTCCGATCCACGGCGTCAGCAGCCGATAGCCGCCCTCGATGCGGCCCGAATAGGCATTGGCGTTGAACTCAGCGTGCAATCGATGGAGGCCGGCGCCGATCACGGTGCGATCGGTCGTGATGTCCTGCCAGCCATAGGCGAGCGCGCCCAGGACATAGGCCGCACCGACATCGTGGCGCGCGAAGACGCCAGCCTGAAACAGGTCGGAGCGACCGCTGCCGAGCGAATTGGCGACCGAGAAATTGGTGCCACCGCCGGCGAGCGTGAAGCCTACAAGCGTGTTCGGCGCGATCCGGTAGTCGGCGCCGACAGCCGCGCCGTAGATGCGGCTGGACGTGTTGTTCGATCCAAGCGCGGCGTTGCCGTCGGTCGTCTGCGAGCCGCCGAAGCCGGACGCCCAGACACTCCAGCGTTGCAAGGCCTGCACCGGCGGCGGCGCCTTCCGATACACGGCGGTATAGGCATCGCGTTCGGCGCGCGATCGCGGCTTCCGCGCCGACGCATAGGCGTTGGCGCTCTCGGAATCATCATCGGCGAACTGCGCAGCGCCGGGCGATGGAGATACCTTGTCGCCACGTCCGGCGATGGTGGGATCTGTCATGATCCCCATGAACATGTTCATCGCGTTGAAGGTGGTCTGCTGCGAGCCGGTCGACGTCTCGCCTGAGGCCTGCGTCAACCCAGCCGGCGTCAGGCCGCCGAAAGCGACGGGGATGCTGCCGCCGGCGTTGAAGAAGCCGGTCAGCACGTTCGCCAGCCTGGCCTGATTGATGTTGAGGCCGGAGTTGGGCGCAAAGTTGAGCGCAAGGTCCAGATAGACGTTGTTGGCGTCATAGTTCAGGCCGCCGCTGACCGAAGGCAGGTTCGTCGCGACTGATGAAGCAAAGGTGCCGCTGACGCCGCCGCTCGCGTTCAGGATGGTGTAGTGCTTCTGCAGGGACGCACCGAGCAAGGACACGTTCACAGCCGCGCCGCCCGGCGTTGCGGTGCCGGTGACGTTGGTTCGACTGGCGCCTGTGCCGTCGACCTGCACCAGATAGGTCGAGGCCGCCGTGAAGCTGAGATTGCCCTGCACCGTGAGCGTGCCTGACGTCGTGGTCCCGGGGGCGAGGACACCGCCGCTGACCGCAGTGTTGCCGACACTGCCGATGCCGCCGAGCGTACCGCCATTATTGACCGTCACGTCGCTGGCCAGCGCGCCGTTCACGAGCAAGGTGGCGCCGGCGAACACGCCGGTGCCGTTCTGATAGGTCTGTGCGTCGGTGATGGTCCACCTGCCGCCCTGCACGTTCAACGCCTGGAAGTTGATGACGTTCGACAGCGTGCCCGAGCCCGGGCCGAACAGGTTGATGGTGTTGGTGCCAACGCCGCCGTCGATCCGGCCGACGATGCTCGAGCCGCCGTACAGATTGAGCGTGTCGTTGCCGCCTTCCATGCTGATGGCACGGCTGGAATTGCCGATGATCACGCCGTAGTTGGAGAGAACGTCATCGCCCTCGCCGGTCTGGATCGCCGCGCCGTCGCCGCGAATGAAGCGGGTCGAGCCGGTGCCGGTATAGGTCACGCCATTGAGCGTGCCGACCGAACCGGGATCGGGATTGCCGTTCTGCAGCAGCGTCGTTCCGTTCGGGTTCGGGATCGTGCCATTGCCGATGATGGTGCCGTAGTTGACGATGGTGTCCTTGTCGGCGGCGGTACCGGTCTTGTTCTCGGAACGGATTGCATAGCTGTTGTTGCCGACAACTATGCCGCCGGCATAGTTGACCAGATCAAGCGCGGACGATCCGCTGCGCGAACCATCGGGATTGGAATCATTGTTGACGACGATACCCGCAGCGGCCCCCGAAATGGCGCCATAGTTGCGAATCGTGCCGCCGCCGATCGCAAGACCTTCGCTGTTGTTGAAGCGGAGGCCATCATCCGCGCCTTTCGCGCCCGTGCCCTGGATGGTGCCGTAGTTCGTCAACGTGAGCGCGAAGTCGACATCGATGCCGTCGCCGTCGCCGCGCGCCGACGTGGTATCGATCGCGCCCGTGATGGTACCGTAGTTGGTCACGACAGCATTGCCGCCGGACCCGACGCCCGAGCCGTCGCGGCCGATGATGGTGGCTCCGGCCTCGTTGTAGACTGTGATGTTACTGCCGACGTCGCCAGCGGTGCCACTCTTGGCGCCCGAGATCAGGCCGCCCGCGTAGTTGTAGACGGTGCCGCTATGCCCGAGCTGCAGGTCGATGCCGTCGGCGCCGGGACGGTCCGTCGGCTCTGGCGCCGAATTGGCGACGATCTGGCCGTAATTATAGACCGTGAAGTTCTGGCCCGGCCGCATCGCGTCGGCATTATCGGAAGTGATAAGGCCGCTGGCACGGTTGGTGATGGTGACCGTCGCAGCGCTCGAGGTCAGGTTGTCGAAGTCGAGCGCCTGGCCGGTCGCCGACTTGATGGTGCCGGCGTTGTCGATCGAGAACGATGCCCTCGTGCTCGAATTGGTGCTGCCGGAGCCGTTGATCTGGATGGCATCGTCAACCGACTGGATGATCGCACCGGCATTGTTGACGATCGCGAGCGAGGCGACGTTGTCGAGGTTGGTATTCGCGCGAATCGCGCGGGCGGAGCCGTCGATCAATCCGGAATTGGTGATGGTGGTGGTGCCCGCACCGATCCGCATCACGTCATTGCCGAGCGCCTTGAGCGTGCCGCCGGCTTCGTTCGTGATCGAGAACACCGCCGCGTTCGAGGTGACCGAGTTGAAGTCGAACACACGACCGTTGTTCGTCGACTGGATGGTCCCGAAATTGTCGACCTTGACCGTTCCGCTGGTGAGACCGCTCTGGATCCGGAACGCATCGTTGGACGATGTGAACAGCGCATCCTTGTTGTTGATCAGCGTGAAGTTGCCACTGATCGCGCTGTTGGAGGTATCGATGCCGCGCGACGTCGCGGAAATCGTGCCGTCGTTGGTGATGACCACGCCGGGCGAAGCAAGCCCGGTGGTCCATGTGATCGCCGTCCCGATGACCGAGAGCGTGCTTCCATCCGCGACAAAACCGGTATCGGTATTCGAGACCGTCTTCGCGGTCGCCGGATCGTCCGGTGGCACACTGAAGCTTGCAGCTAAGGCAGAACCAAACGCGATAGACGACGCAGCAACAACCAATGCGAGCTTGCTCGCATGGCTCAACAATTCAACTTTCACCACCAGTCCCCTGAAACCTGCGGTGCGCGGCAATCTGGAGTCTGCATGTAACAGTTTGATAACAACGCATTTGCGTGTAAGACATGCGTGACACTTGTGATATAATTACAACGAGCGAAGATCTGACTTGTCTTCAAAGCCTGAACGACCCGGCGTCGCCGACCAGACGTTGCAGCGCGCCGCGTTGGCGCTGCAGATGCAGCGGCCCGACGAGGCCGCGAGATTGGCGGCAGCGGTGTTCAAGGCGAACCGCGGCAACGTGGCGGCCGCGGCGCTGCTTGGCCGCGCGCTGATGCTGCAGAACCGCTTCGATGAGGCGATCACTCCGCTGCAGAAGGCCTCGCGTCGCGGCGACGACCCCGCATCCGAGACCCTGCTTGCGGCGGCGTTTGCGGCCACCGGCCGGCGCGACGACGCGCTTGCTCTCCTGCGCAAAGCGATCACGCGACGGCCTGCCTTCCCGCCGGCTTTCCTTGAATATGCCGGCCAGCTCGCATCGGGCGGAAAGATCGACGAGGCGATCGCCGCGCTCGAACAGGGTCTTGCGCTCGCGCCTGGAATCGTCGAGCTGCAACTTCGTTTGGCAACCCTTTACATCGGCCGCAACAAGCGTGCCGAGGCGCGCGCGTTGCTGCAGCAGTCGGCAGCTGCCGCGCCTGCGCGCCCCGACGTGCTGGCCGAACTCGCGCGCGTGATGGTGCTGGACGGTGACTACGCCGCGGCCGTCGATGTCTTCCACCGCGCCCTCGCGCTGCGCCCGGATGATGCGCCAACGCGCGCCAATCTAGGCATCTGCCTGATGGAGATGGGTGAGCGCGCCGCCGGCGAGACAAGCCTGCGCGAAGCCGCACGCGGCAGGCCGGACATGACCGGTCGGGCGATCATGTCGCTCGCCGCTTCCTCGCACGGCCGCTTCTTCCTGCGCCCCAGCGCCGCGGCGAAATTCTTGACCGGCTAGCGCCTGTACGGACAAATCCGGTTCTGCGCGTCAGAAACTCACCAATCGCACCATCGCTTGCTTGCGGCGTATGACCGATGAAACGATTGGTCCGAGCAAATGAAATACTTCAGCAACAGCATTTGTGCAAAAAGCAATAAAATCGGGAGCTCGGCGACAACTGCAGATATGCCGAGACGCTTTACGATGTGACGGCAGCGTTGGGGCGATATCTCGTCCAGATAGCCGCAATCAGCGATGAGGCAGGTTTTCGGTGAGCAGCTTACGAAACATCATCGACGTTCATTCGCATCCCATTCTGCCCATTGGCAAAAAATTACCCGTCGGCTCGCCAGAAAAGATGCCTCAGTGGTCGGTCGAACGCGCGCTATCTTTTATGCAGGAACACGGCATAGCCGCTTGCATTCTCTCAGTCCCGGATGCGGCCAACTACGCAACGGGCAAAGATGGGCGTGATATCTCGAGACGAATAAACGAAACCTTGGCAGACATTGTCTCGCGACATCCAAGCAGATTCGGAGCGCTCGCCACCATACCCGGCTTGGATGCTGAAGCAGCGTTGGCCGAGATTGAGTATGCGCTAGATGCACTGAAAATGGACGGTGTCGCGACGTCAACGAGCATCAATGACGTGTATCTCGGCGACCGGCTATTTGATCCTTGGTTCGCAGAGTTGGATCGGCGGGGCGCAACCCTGTTTGCTCACCCCACGTTCACGAAGGCGTCACAGCCGGTGCTGAATGGCTTGAACCCTAGCGTGCTTGAATTTGTGTTTGATACCACGCGCATGGTCACGAACTTGGTCGTTACCGGCACCAAGAAACGCTTCTCAGACGTCAAAATCATTGCGACACACGGCGGCGGCACAATTCCATTTCTCGCATCAAGGATTCAGGTACTTGAACACACGTTTGGAGTGGGACCCGGACTGCTTGAACTTTCCCCACAGGATGTGAACGACGGTCTTGCCTCATTCTATTATGACTTAACGGGCGCTACGTCCGAGGCTCAATTATCAGCGATTCTAAAGCTCGTTCCGGTCTCTCAATTGTTAATTGGCCTTGATTTTCCTCTGATGCCGCGGTTTGCGCCGGCGCTCGATGACATAGCCGGATATCCACAGTTCGACGCAGATGATTTGCAGAGTCTTTGTTTCGGCAATGCCGGACGATTGTATCCAGCCTTAAGGGCGCGGGTGGAGCGACAACGTTAGCGCGAAGCGAGCCTGCGAAGCATGCGCGGCAGGCCGGAGATGACAGACCGCGCGATCATGTCGCTCGCCGCCCCCTCGCGCGGCCGCTTCTTCCTGCGCCCCAGCGCCGCGGCGAAATTTTTGACCGGCTAATCCGGGAAGCCTGCTGAGCCGAACCAGACCTGTTGCGTGCTCAGTGCAGCGGCGCGATCACACGAACGGGGCGCTCAAACCCAGCCCAGTTCCTTCAGCGCCATGCCTGAATGCCATATCTTCGTCATATGGCTGATCTTGTCGCCAGTAAATTCCATCACGTAGACGTAGTCCGAATTCGTCTTTTTGCCGGTCGGCTCACATGGACCACCGGGACCGGTATGGGTGCCCGAAAAGACGGCATAGGCTGCGACGTTGTTCCGTTCGGTGTCGGTGGCGAAGGATTTCACCTGATAGCTGCCGTCCGGCAAAGTGGTCATTACCCCCTTCATCCAGTCAGTATATTCCGCAAGAGTCTTGATACCGGCAAGCGGTTCGGCCTGAGCGGCGAAAGTCGCATCTGGAGCACAGTAGATCTTGCAGATCTCCCAACCCCTTCCAGTTTCGCAAGCGGCAAAGAAATCCTTGGCAATTGCCGTGATGGACGCCATGCTGCTTCCCCTGTGTGCTTGGATGGATGTCTCTTGTTTGGCACTTCGGCCATGTTGCTGGCCGCAAGCAAATCGAGGTTGATCAGCGTTTCGCGACCTTGTCGTAGGTTGCAATGATGCGCTTCAAGTCATCATATTCGTTGCATTGTATCAGGCAGATCCGTTCGAGAGCAGCGAGATGCTCATTGGCTTTGGCAGGATCGCCTTGGGTCAAGTAGGCTTCGCCCAAATGTTCATGTGCGCTGCGGTGCCGGGGATTTAACGCTAGAGCCTGCTGATAATGCCGGATTGCCGGATCGAACTGCCGCAGGCGCCGATAGGCGTAACCAAGGTAGTTCTGAATGTCGGCATTGCGGTCATCACGGAGCGCAGCGGATGTAAGCGCCTTGATTGCTTCATCCCATTCGCCCGCGACGATCGCTCGTTTCCCCGCCGCGAAATCCGGATCGAGCACCGCCCAATCCGCGGTCTCCACCATCGATCCCATCGTCGAGCAGATCGGCCAGGCGTCGACTGCAATCGCCGCGTCGGAACGGACCGCGTCTCCGCGGACGGCCGCGACCTGATCGTGGCGACCGGATGCGGTCAGGATGTACGCCGCCGCCACTGCGGTCATCACGCCCATCACGGCGGCGATTAGGATTGATCGCATCATGGTCATCATGCCGGTTAGCCGGTTGCCGCACATCTGTGCGCGGCAACCGTCCCATTCACTGCTGCATCAACGATGCCTTGGCCTCGCTGATCTCCAGCCGATCCGTGTCCGCGTCTTTCGTCATCTCGGCAAGCTTGCGGTAATACCGCGCGGCTTTCTCCGGCTGATTTATGGCCTTCGCCGCGGTGGCTGCACCGTACAAGCCGCGCAGCCGATTGGGCGCCGACACCAGCGACGTCTCGTACTCCGTCAGCGCTGCTCCCGGTTGCTGCTGTTGAAGCAGCAGGTCGCCCAACAATTCCCGCATCGGATACAGTCGGTTCTCCATCGCGATGTGCTTCTCGCTGTCATCCTCCAGGTCCGCCGCCGTTCGCATCAGCTTCACCGACGTCTCCCTCTCCCCCTTGGATTGCGCAATCCAGGCCGACGCCGCCAACATCTGGATTTCGACTTGGTTCGCCCAATAAGACTGGCTTGCGTTGTCCAACGCAGCGTGAAGCTCCTTAAGTTTGGCGACATCGCGCTCGGCTGCGGCGAGGTCGCCGCTGCGGGCCGATCCCATGGCGCGGGCAAAATAGGTGATGGCCTCGGCCTGTGGAAATTGGCTGCCTCTCGGCTCGAGCACTGCCGCTTCCGTCCATGCCTGACGTTCCAACGCAAAGCGCGCCGGCACCGCCGCAAGAGCGGTATAGCTGGCGAGATAGTCAAACCCGAGCTTCTTTATCGCATTACTCTCGTCGCGTAGCTGCTTCGCTGGTCCCTCCTGTCCCATCTGCAGCAGGGCGTACTCCATGAAATCCAGATGGTGCGGCTGACCTGGATGTGCCGCCCCAGGCCAGAGCTTGGCGGCTTGCGCTTCGGCGAGCGCGAGCGATTTCGTGTTCGATGCGACCGATTGCGTCCACATCCCGAGCATGGAATAGGTGTGCGAAGGCATGTGCTGGGCATGCTGAGACGCGGGGGCGACCTCGGCATATCTGTTGGCGGCATCAAGACCGCGCTGCGCAAGCGTCGGATAATCGTAGGTGTGGATCAGGTAGTGCAGCACGCCCGGATGCTCCGGCAGCTTCGCCTCGACCTTTTCGAGGATCGTGCCGGCCTTGAGCTGATTGGCAAAGGTCTTGTCGCTGTGCAGGGCCGTCTCGTTGAGGGCGAGCGCATAAAAAACGGCCGCCTCCGGATCATCCGGATATTTCTGCATCAGCGCTTCCATCGCCTTTTCGTAGGCAAGCCCGCGCTTGGTTTGATCGACTTTGTCAAAGTCCTTGTAGTAAACCTCGATCGCGTTGAGCCAGTCGCGCTCGCGCTCGGTCTTGGCACCGATCGCCTTGCCCTTCTCCACCGCCTCCCATCCATTCTTCAAAGCGGCGGCGGTGAGCGGCAGGATCAATGGGTTGGGACGGCTGCTTATGGCGATGCCCCAGTACGCAATGGCACATTGCGTATCGGCGGTCGCCGCTTCGGTGAAAACCTGGATGCTGTCCGGATAAAAGAATGAATGCACCATCGCCAGGCCGCGATCGAATTTCTCTTGCGCCTGCGGCGTACACGAGGTCTCGAAGTGCACGCGGCCAAGTCCTTGCGCCCAGGCCGCGGTGGCGAAGGTGCTTGCCAACAGCGCTGTGACGAACGTTCCCAAATTCGGTCTCATGGCGCTCTCTCCTTTGGGTCGAAATGGCAGTTTCAGCGCAATCACCGCCGCGCGGTCGTGCGCAGTGCAAATGCTCAGTGAGAGACCGGCATAAAAGGATTGTCGGTTTTAGGAGCGTGCGATGCTTGCCGACAGCATCTTTCGCTGCCCATTCGGCTCTAACGGAGACGTCGGCAAATCCCGTCTCGAAAGGCAGCTCTAGGAAAGGAGGGTACACGATCTCGCGCCCAGCCAAAAGAGGTTGCATGTCGTGCCGGGCGCGGCCTATTCGACCGAACTGATAGCCGAAACGTCCATTGGGGCTCAAAAGGCGAAGCGGGCGGGCGCGTCTAACGAGCACAGTCTCTGATGTCGTGCATTCAGAAAATCGCAGCGTTCACTTTCGGAGTAAGCTTGATGATCCTGGCTGCCGGTCTGAGCGAGCTGGGCCTGTAGCACGACCGTCGCCTGCGAGTGGCTCACGATCGGGCGACGAAGATGAGCTTCAAGACATCCATCGAGTTCAACCGAAGGAGTTAGCATGTCCCCGCTCACCTCGCAGATCCTCTCACGGCGCGGCTTCTGCGTATGCTGTGCCGTCGCCGCCGGCTTCGCCACCAGTCGTGGTTGGTTGAGGCCCGCCGAAGCCTTCGCGGAGGCGCGCAACATCGTCGATACGATCCGTGACGCAGCCGCGACGATGCCCATCGAGGTCCACAAGCTGCGCGGCAATGTGACGGTCATCGAAGGCTCCGGCGGCAATATCGCCGTTCTCACCGGCGAGGACGGCAAGCTGTTCGTCGATGCCGGCATTACCGCGACGCGACCGCGCATCCTGGAGGCTGTCAACAGCCTAAGCCGCGATCCGATCAAGCACCTGATCAACACCCACTGGCACTTCGACCACACCGACGGCAATCAGTGGCTCAACGAGGAAGGGGCCGCCATCCTGGCTCACGAGAACACACACAAACATCTGCTGTCCACTCAGAGAGTGGAGGATTGGGACTACACGTTTCCTTCTCCGCCCTTGGCCGCGGTGCCGACCGAGGTGTTCTCTTCGGAAAAGCGCATCAGCATCAACCGCTCCACGCTCAATCTGAAGCACTATGGCCCGGCGCATACGGACAGCGACATCTCGGTCAGCTTCGCCGAGGCTGACATCCTGCATTGTGGGGACACCTATTGGAACGGCATCTATCCGTTCATCGACTATTCGACCGGCGGCAATATCGACGGGATGATCAAGGCGGCCGAGCAGAACATAGCCGCCGCCGGAAGCAACACCATCGTCATCGCCGGCCACAACCTGCCCAACCGTGCCAGCGCCGTGAGCAACAAGGACGAGCTGATCGCCTATCGTGACATGCTCGTCGCCATCAGAGAGAAGGTCGCAACGCTCAAGCATTCGGGCCGCGCGCTCGATGAGACTATCGCAGCCAAGCCAACCGAGCAGTTCGACGCGAAATGGGGCCAGTTCCTGATCACGCCGGCCCTGTTCACCCGGCTGGTCTACGAGGGCGTCTGATACCCCTCAGCGCAGGAGCGTTGCTAGCACGCTCGGCTCGCTTTGAGGTGCAACGAGCTCAAGCTCGGCGCCTCCTCGATGCGGATGGTTTGGACCAGAAGGCGATTTCAGGCGCACAAACTGTGACGCGCAGCGCTCGGTTGTTATCTTAGAATAGTTCTTATTTCTTTTCGCACTCCTCGCCAAAGCAACTTCGAACGATTCAAAATTTCGGAGGTGGAATTGCACCGTTCGCCTCGTGTTTAAGTGTTGGTCGCCGCGCGCCATGAAGCTCGCGGCCAACAAGATTATTGGGGCGTAGAGAAACATGATGAGAGTATCGCAGGCGAGGCTTCGGCTATTCGCCTCGGCCAGCTATGTCGCGTTCTATCTGTCCATCGGCGCAGCGGACGCACAGGCACAGACAGCACCGAGCCAAGGGGGAGCATCCTCTCTGCCTGCAGTTACAGTCGACCCGCCAGAGACGCGGCGACGTCCTGCGTCGCCGGCCGCGCGCAGTTCCACGAGCGCAGGACGGACGCGGCGGCCCCAAGCTGCACGCCGGAACGAAACCGCGCCGGCCGCGAGCCCGCCCCCGGCGGCCAGTTTCGGCCCGAGCCAGGACGCTCGCACCGGCACGGTCGGCGTCTATGCCAACAGCACGTCGGTCGCCACGAAGACGAACACGCCTTTGATCGACATCCCGCAGTCCGTCAGCGTCGTGACCAAGGAGTTCATCCAGGACCAAGGATTTCAGACCCTGACCGATGTGACGCGCTACGTTCCCGGCGTGGCCATCCACCAGGGCGAGGGCAACCGCGACGAGCTTGTCATTCGCGGTGTGGACTCCAGCGCGAACTTTTATGTCAATGGCTTCCGCGACGATGTGCAGTATTTCCGCGACCTCTACAACGCCCAGAGCGTCGAGGTGCTGAAAGGGCCGAGCGCACTGACCTTCGGACGCGGCGCCGGCGGCGGTCTCGTGAACCGGACGCTGAAGGAGGCGGATGGCACGAGAATTTACCAGGCGGCGGCGCAGACCGGCTCCTACAACGACAGGCGCGTGTCACTCGACGCGGGACAGGCCGTGAACGAGAACGTCGCCGTACGGCTGAACACCTTCTACGAGAACAGCGATACGTTCCGCGACTACGGTCACTTCGAGCGATATGGTTTCAATCCGACCGTGACGCTGAAGCCGACCGACGACACCAAGATCAAGCTGAGCTACGAATACTACCACGATGAGCGCCTTGCGGATCGCGGTAACCCGTCGCTCGGTATTCCAGGCGGCGCCACGCGCTTCAACCCGACGGTACCGTTCGCGCCCAATGGCGATTTGACGACGTTCTACGGCAGCCCAATCTACAACCAGGCAAGGGTCGACGTGCAGACCGGCATTGCCGTGATCGAGCATGATTTCGGCAACGGACTGACGGCAAAGAACTCCACGCTCTACGCCGACTACAACCGTGGCTATCGCAACGTCTATCCCGGTGGCACCGGCGGCGGTCCAGGCGGCGGCGCGGTGACGCCGGATCTTACGCAGGTGTCGCTCAACGCGTACCAGAACGACACCCCCCGCGAGAACGTCTTCAACCAAACCGACTTCATCTACAAGACGGCGACGGGGCCGGTCTTTCATACCGTCGCGTTCGGCACCGAATTCGGTCGAGAGACCGGCCTGTCCAGGCGCGACTCCGGCATCTTCCCCAACAACGGGAACAGGGCTTTCGATGTCGTCAATCCGTTCAACCCGACCTATTTCGGACCGGTGCTGTTCACCCATCTTCCGAGCGACGCCAACAGCAAATACCGGCTGAATATCGCCTCAGGCTATGTGCAGGACCAGATCGAGGCCACCCGCTGGCTGCAATTCTTCCTCGGTGCCCGCTACGACAGCTTTGACCTGTCGGCGTTCGATTTCAATACCAACATCAACCGCAGCAGGGTCGATGAGAAGGTCTCTCCGCGCGTTGCAGTTATCGTGAAGCCAATCGACAACCTTTCCGTCTACACCGCCTACAGCACCTCTTTCTTGCCCGCGTCCGGAGATCAGTTCAGCGCGCTGAGCCCTGGGACGCTAATCTTGCAGCCGCAGAAATTCGAGAACACCGAGGTCGGGGTCAAATGGAACATCCAGCCCAAGCTGCTGTTCACGGCGGCCCTGTATGAACTCAATCGTACGAATGTGCCGATTGCCGATCCCAACAACCCCGGCTTCTTCTTCGCCAACGGCGCCAACCAGATCCGCGGGTTCGAGACTGCGGTCACGGGTTACATAACGCCCGATTGGCAAACAGTTTTCGGCTACGCCTATACCGACGCGCGCGTCACCAGCGCGACCTCGCCAACGATCGTGCCCGGCAATCGCGTGCAGCTCGTGCCCTTCAATCAGTTCGCCTGGTGGATCAAGTATCAGATCGATCAGCGATGGGCGGCTTCTCTCGGCATCATCTACTTCTCGGATTCATTTGCCTCGTCTGACGATACCGTGCGGCTGCCGGGCTTCTGGCGTTTTGATGCGGGCCTGTTCGCCAAGATCGACGAGACGTGGAGCGCCCAGCTCAATGTCGAGAACATCTTCAACACGGGCTACTGGGCGACCGCCGACGGCAACAACAACATCTCGCCGGGCCAGGGTCGCACGTTCCGCGTGCTGGCGCGGGCGAGGTTTTAGCTTCGCTGCCGGTCGCATCGTGTTCACAGCCTTAATCCCGGCCGGCCGCGCCGCATAGCGGTCGGCAGGAATGCGCATGACTCCTGTGCAACGCACACCGTTTGTACCAGCGAATCGGCGGGGCGTTGTGATAATATCGGCCCACAATCACGGGGAGTATCCAGATGCCCGAAGCAGAGATTGGCTGGATTGCAGCAATCATAATTGGTGGCTTGGCCGGTTGGTTCGCCGAGATGTTCATGAAGTCCGGCACCGGCATTCTGATGAACATCATCCTTGGTATCGTTGGCGCCGCGTTGGCAAACTGGCTGCTCGGCCTGTTTGGCATCGCGCTCGGCGGATGGATCGGCTATCTGATCGCCGGATTCATCGGCGCCTGCATTATCATCTTCCTGTGGCGGGCAATCAGGGGCCGCACCGTTTAGACGCCAGGACTTCGGTTCTGGTTGAATCAGAACCGGACTCTCGATTCGTCTTTTGACGCGTTTCCTTCACGCGAACGGCATCCACTTCGCTCGAAAGCGCTCTGGCTCTGCATCTGAACAACTCAAAATCGTTCTACGCGGCACTCAAGGGGAGGATTTCGTGGAGCAGATTCTTATCAATCTGGTCGCGGGTGCGATCGGCGGAAACGCGGTGGGAAAGGCGTCCCCGAACTTCGATTTGGGCACGCTGGGCAACACGATCGCCGGCCTCGTCGGCGGCGGTGTTCTGGGTCAGATCATCACGCTCGTATGGCCGGCGATCGCCACATCGATCCAGAGCGGGAATTTCGACATTGGGTCAGTCATTGCCCAGCTAGTCGGTGGCGGCGCAGGTGGTGCGATCCTCACGGCCGTCGTCGGAGCCATCAAAAACCGATCCGCCTGAAAGCTGAGGCCAACGGCGAGCGCGCGCTATTCTTCTGGCGCCAGACGGACGATCTGGCGCCCGCCATTCATCGCCTTGAGATTGTTGACGTACTCCTCAGGACGCTGCCAGCGGTGAGGAACTTTCAATCCCATGAAACTGGCGATTTCACCGATAAACCCGGTGCAATTGAATGTTTCAGCGTTCCAGACCGGTGAATTGGCCTGCAATTTCTTGATGTATGCGAACACGCGTTGTGCGTCCGCCTCATTCAGGTAAACCCGGTAATTCGCGGTCAGATAGTCCGGATCAAGATCGCCATAGCTTGCCCCGGTCTCTGCTGGCACCAAGGTCAAATGACCGAGGACATAGGCAAAGGTCTCTCCCGCAGGGGTCAGGCCCGCAACCTCGACCGCCCGCTCGCTCGTCTTTCCATACCAGACGAAAGCGTGCCCCCAGCTCGCCGCCGTTCGGGCTCTGAAATCAACGTAGTATGGACCCTTTTCGGATCTCGACGCCGACTTACGTGTCGACCGCGGCGCCGGTTGCGATTCTGTGACCGCGTCATTGGAAACAAGCGCATTCGCGTTGGCGGTGCGCTTGTAGGCCTCCTCCTGAGCAGAAGCCGATTGGATCGTGGTTGGGAGCAAAACAGCGAGAGCTAATCCCGCAAGTAAGCATCGTCCTGATCTCGTCAGGCTGTTTACCACGCTTTGCCCCCTTAACCGTCGACGATAAAGCTCAGGATTCAACGAGAGCCGAATCAGTAGCGCGGCGCGACGATAGGCGTCTTGCCGACGGGGGTCTTCCCGACCGGGGTCTTGCCAATCGGCATCTTGCCGATCGGAGCCGCCGGATAGGCGGGCACGGGCTCACGGCGCGGAAGGTCGGCCGCGCTGGCGGCGGTCACCAGGGCGAAGGTCGCGCCCACTGCAATCATAATCTTCTTCACGGTACTTCTCCCCAACTTAGAACGAACCAGGCGGTAACCTGCGCTCCTCCCGACCATGCACGACGGAATGCGACGGCAGTGCGGCAGATCGGACCGGTTTGAGGAATAGCTTCACAGTGCGGCACATATGACACACCCGTCACGCCATCCTTGCGCGGGCAAGGCGCGGTAGCGACACTCACGCAACAGTGAACGTGACGATTGGAGGGATTTCTGATCATGGGTGCCTCCAGATGAATGGAGGTTTGGAATGCCCCCCTACGCGGTCCTCGCGCTCGCTATTGTCGTCGAGGTTGTCGCAACGAGCGCGATGAACGCCTCCGCGGGATTCACCAGACTGGGCCCTTCTCTATTGGTGGTAATTGGCTACGCTCTCGCCTTCGTGTTACTCGCCAAGACCCTTGATCGCATACCGCTCGGCATCGCCTACGCTGTTTGGGCGGGCGGCGGTATCGTATTGGTCGCGCTCATTGCGTGGGCGATCTATGGACAGCGCCCCGATTTTGCGGGTTTTGTCGGGATGGGCCTGATCGTGGCCGGCGTCCTGGTTCTGAACCTTCTGTCGAAGACATCCGTCCACTGACCGGCCGGGAGCTACTACACCTCAAGCCATTCCTTGCGGACGGCTTCGTTGGCCCTGAGCTCGTCCGGCGTGCCTTCGAACACGATCCGGCCATGGCCCATGATGTAGACCCGGTGCGAAATCCTGAGCGCGATGGACAGCTTCTGCTCGACCAGCAGGATGGCAACGCCCGCCTTTGCGATATGCGCGATCAGGTCACCGACCTGCTGCACGATCAGCGGGGCCAGTCCTTCGGTCGGCTCATCGATCATGATGAGCTCTGGGTCTCCCATCAGCGTCCGGCAGGTCGTCAGCATCTGCTTCTCGCCGCCGGACAGCACACCGGCGGGCGTATCGGCGCGCGCCGCGAGGTTGGGGAACATGTCGAGCATGTCCTGCAATCGCCATTTACCGGGTCGACGCGTGTTCTTGATGCCGAGCAGCAGATTCTGGCGGACTGTCAGCCCGGGGAAGATGTCGCGATGTTCCGGCACATAGCCGAGGCCTAAGCGCGCGATCTTGTGGCTCGGCAGCCCGGCAATGTCCTGGCCCTTGAAACGGATGGTCCCCTGCGGCGCCACCTCGCCCATGATCGCCTTGACGGTGGTGGAACGGCCGACGCCGTTGCGGCCAAGCAGGCTCACCACCTCCCCGGCTGCGATGTCGAGATCGACACCCTGCAGGATGTGGCTCTTGCCGTAATAGGCGTGCAGATCCCTGACCTCGAGCATCAATGCGCCTCTTCGCCGAGATAGGCTTCCTTGACCTTCGGGTTGGCCCGGATCTCCTCGGGCGTGCCGGAGGCGATGATATGGCCGTAGACCAGGACCGAGATGCGGTCGGCAAGGCCGAACACCACGCTCATGTCGTGCTCGACGATCACGAGCGTACGCCCCTCGGTGAGGCGGCGGATCAAGGCGACGGCGCGTTCGGTTTCCGCGTGGCTCATGCCCGCGGTCGGCTCGTCCAGCATGATGACATTGGCGCCGCCCGCGATGGTGATGCCGATCTCGAGTTCGCGCTGTTCGGCGTAGGTGAGAAGTCCCGCCGGGACGTCGCGGCGGTGGCTTAAGTGAATGTCCTCCAGGATTTCGGCGGTGCGTCGCCGCACCTCCGGCAGGTCGTCCACATTCTTCCAGAATGCGTAACGATGGCCCGTGGCCCAGAGCACGGCGCAGCGGACATTCTCCCACACCGTCATGCGGGCGAACACGTTGGTCACCTGGAACGAACGCGACAGGCCGCGCCGATTGATCTCGAACGGCCGCAATCCTGAAATCACATTGCCATTCAGCCGGATCTCACCCGAACTCGGGCTGAGATAGCCGCTGATCAGGTTGAATGTCGTGGACTTGCCGGCGCCGTTCGGACCGATGATGGCGTGGCGCTCCCCCTGCGCGACGCTCAGATTGAGGTCCTTGATGATGCTCACATTGCCGAAGTGCTTTTCGACGGCACGAACTTCGATGGCTGGCGTCACGCGAGATACCCCCGGTCACGGGCGATGCTGGCGGCACGGTCCCAGGCCTCGGCGATGCGCCGCCAGGTGATGCGGGCGACGATGAAGCCGCCGACGACGAGGACGGCCGCTATGCCCCAGGTCGCAGGCGCAGTGGTGTTGAAGGGAATGCCGAGCAGCTTGACGATGTTGCCTTCGCCGCCGGTGACCGTGTAACGCGCCACGGTCTCGATCGACAGGATCACGCCGCAGGCCAGTGCCAGCGTCGGCAGCGCCGCGACCAGATAGGACGGGATCACCATGCCGAGCGTCCCCGCGCGGATCAGCGGCCGGTGCATCATCAGGAGGCCGGCGATGCCGCCCGGCGCGAACATCACGATGCCGATGAAGATGATGCCGAAATAGAGCTGCCACACGCTGGTCAGGCTGGTCAGCCCGAGTTGCAGATAGGTGACGAGGATCGCGCCCAGGATCGGACCGAAGAAATAGGAAGCGCCGCCGATGAAGGTCGCGAACAGCACCATGCCGGACTGCACCGCGCCGAGATAGGCGGAGTTCGCGATCTCGAAATTGATCGCGGCGAGACCACCGGCGATGCCGGCGAAGAAGCCAGCGAAGCAATAGGCGAGATAGCGGACGACGTGAGGATCGTAGCCGATGAACTCGACCCGCCCGGGATTATCGCGGACCGCGTTGCAGATCCGCCCGAGCGGCGTGCGGGTCAGCGCGTACATCGCCACCGCCGACACTAGCACCCAGAACGCGATCAGATAATAGACCTGGATTTGCGGCCCGAAGGTCCAGCCGAAGATATGCGGCAGCGCCGTGCGATCAGTGCTGATCCCGGATTCGCCCCCGAAGACGCTGCGCAGGATCAGCGACGAGGATGCGACCAGTTCGCCGATGCCGAGCGAGATCATCGCGAACACCGTGCCGGCGCGGCGGGTCATCACCCAGCCGATCAGGAGCGCGAAGGCGAATCCGCCGAGGCCGCCGACCAGCGGAATCAGGGGCAGCGGGATCGGCCATCCATGCGCGGTGACCGCATTCATGGCATGGACGGCAGCAAAGCCGCCGAGGCCGTAATGAACCGCATGGCCGAACGACAACAGCCCGGTCTCGCCAAGGAGGATGTTGTAGGACAGCGCGAAGATGATCGCGATGCCGATCAGGCTGAACGAGGTGAGCGAACCGCCGGAGGAGAAGATCAACGGCAATACGACGAGTGCGATCGCGGCGATCACCCACAGGCCGTAGAAGCGCAGGTTTTGGCTGGATGGCTTCGGAGTGATATCAGACGCGGAGGTCACGGTGCTGGTCATGTTTCGCGCGTCCCGAGCAGGCCCATGGGACGGACGATCAGGATGACCACCAGCAGCACATAGGGCAGAACCGGCGCGATCTGGGCGATGGTGACATTCCAGATATCGGTGAGGACCGAAGGCCCGATGCTTGGATCCAGCGGCCCGAACGCGCTGGCGAGCGAGCCGTTCAGCGCAACCGCAAAGGTCTGCACCAGCCCGATGAAGAGCGAGGCGATGAATGCGCCCGGTAGCGAACCGAGCCCGCCGAATACGATCACGACGAACAGGATGGGGCCAAGAAGAGCGGCCATGTCGGATTGCGTCACCAGCGCCGGACCGGCGATGACGCCGGCAAGACCGGCAAGCGCGCTGCCGACGCCAAATACAAGCATGAAAATGCGCCCGACATTATGGCCGAGATGCCCGACCATGTGGGGATGCGTCAGCGCCGCCTGCACGATGAGGCCGACCCGGGTGCGCTTGAGCGCGATCAACAGCGCGACGAAGATCAGCACCGAAATCGCCAGCATGAAAATCTTGTAGGCGGGATAGTTGGTGGAGAAAATCGTGAAGGCCGGAAAGTCGAGCGCCGCCGGCACCCGATAGTCCACCGGGCTCTTGCCCCAGATCATCGAGACGATTTCCTCGATGGCGAAGGCGAGCCCGAACGTCAAAAGCAATTCGGCGACATGTCCGTGCTTGTGGGTGTTGCGCAGTCCGTAACGCTCGACTGCCATGCCGACCGCACCCACCAGTAACGGCGCCAGCACCAACGCAGGCCAGAACCCGATCCACTTCGTGAGCTGATAGCCGAAGAACGCGCCCAGCATGTAGAAACTGGCGTGGGCGAAATTGAGCACGCCCATCATGCTGAAGATCACGGTCAGGCCGCTGGACAACAGGAACAACAGCATCCCGAACAGGACGCCATTGAGCGTGGAAATCACGATCAGCTCAAGCACGGTTCATCCATTAGCATCTGTCCCAGCGTGATCGCTGGGCAGAGACTCGAAGGCCCCCATTCACTCCGGCAAACAGCCGGCGGCGCAAACGTCCGTCCCGCTCCGATATCGGAACGGGACGGATGCGCCTATCACGGCCGCGTCATCTTGCAGGTGGTCGGCAGCATGGTCTGTGGCGTGTCGATCTTTGCCGCCAGCCGCCAGCCCCAGCCGGTGTTCTCCTCGTCGAACGGCTCCTTCTCGCTGCGGGTGCCGAATGAGGAGATGTAGATCGGCTGGAAGAACTGATGGTCGTCCTTGCGCATCACGCCGCTGCCGCCATCGAGAACCTCGAACTTCAGGTCCTCAAGCGCGGCGGCGACCTTCACCGGATCGATCGAGTTGGCTTTCTCGGCGGCGGCCTTGAACATGCGCATCTCGTTCACCGCGCGCGGATACCAGAGCGACAGGCCGACCTTGGCGCGGAACGCCTTCTCGAATTCCATCGCCGCCGGGTTGTCCGAGTTCGGGATGCCCTCGCTGATCTGGAACACCTGATGATCGAGACCGGTCTGCTTGATCGCAGTCGGGCCACCGGCGCCGCCGGCATAATAGGTGTACCAGTTGACCTTGAGCCCGGCATCGGCGGCCGCCTTGAGCAGCAGCGCGAAATCCTGTCCCCAATTGCCGGTCACCACGCTATCGGCGCCCGAGGCCTTGATCTTGGCGATGTAGGGCGAGAAGTCGGTGACCTTGAGCAGCGGGTGCAGCTCGTCGCCGACGACCTGGATGTCGGGCCGCTTCTCTCCCAGCATCTTGCGGGCCTGGGTCCGTACCGACTGGCCGAACGAATAGTCCTGGTTGATCAGGTAGACTTTCTTGATGGCCGCATTGCCCTTCATGTAGTTGGTCAGCGCTTCCATCTTGACGTCCGAGTTGGCATCCCAGCGGAAGTGCCAGAAGCTGCACTTCTCGTTGGTCATGCTCGGATCGACCGCGGCATAGTTGAAGTAGAGCACTTCCTTGCCGGGGTTGCGCGTGTTGTGCTTGGTCACGAAGTCCGCCAGCGCCGCGCCGACCGAGGAGCCGTTGCCCTGGGTGATGTAGTGGGCGCCTGCATCGATGGCCTTCTGGGCCTGGATGAGGCTTTCCTGCGGATTGGTCTTGTTGTCGAGCGGTATGATCTCGACCTTGTGGCCGAGAATACCGCCCTTGGCGTTCAGCTCATCGGCCAGATATTGGAACGTCTTCAACCCGCCTTCGCCGACACTGGCGCCGCCTCCGGAGAGAGGATCGATGTAGCCGATCTTGACGGTCTCCTGCGCGTAGGCGGCACCACCGAGCATCGGCAGGGCCAGGGCAATGACCCTCGTTATTTTGAGCATTTTTTGTTTCCTCGCTTGCGTCTACTCTAGCGCTAGCGCCTGTTGCGCAGCACAATTTCGGTCATACTGAGCAGAATGATCCTGCGTTGACAAGCCCGACGTCGGGCGGATTCCACTACCGCGGGCAGAATGGCTCGCGAGGGATCTAAATGGCGTAGCTCTATCGGTAGTTCGCGTGCCGTGACCTCGCAATCGCGAGGTGCGAGCGCCGCCCATCCCGAGTGGATGACGTCAGCGGCAGCGGTTCAGGCGCGTGCCCCCAGTCTGGCTCACGCTCGAAACTGGCGTCGGTAGAGGCCGGGTTCGCGATCGATGCGGGTGGTGAGGTCGTGCGCCCGCTGCGTCTCTTCTGATGTGAACGGCACGGTGCGCGCCGTCCAGTTCTCGCGCCTCACCGGAATGCATTGCGCGATCGGCGTGCCCTTCGGCAGCACGCCGCAGAAATTCACGTCGTGCCAGTAAGCGGGAAAGTGAATCCAGTTGTCGTGATAGCGATCGCAATCGACGAGGCCCGTCAGCGTGGTGAACGGCAGGTCGGGGCGATTGAACGGATGCGTAAAGAGCACCGCATAGCCTTCCGGCGCTTCGATCGTCCAGAGATTGTGGAATTTGATCAGGAAGCGATCGGCCTCGAACAAAGGCGTGCCTATCACCTGGCTCGCATCATGAAATCCGATCGGCGAACGCACGAAGCTGACCGAGCCGCCCGGTGGCAGCTCGTTGTCCCAGGTGATCTCGCCGTTCTCGAATCTGAGATCGCACATCAGCGGGATCAGGAAGCCTGAGGTCATGGCATCGACAAAAGGCGGACAGCGCTTGACGGTGTTCTCTTCGCGCAGGTTGAGCGCGTTGAATGCCTGTGCAGGCATCGTCTTCAGCCAGTCCGGCAGCCCGAGCGCGGCGCGGATCGGCGGCGGCAACACGCCTTCCAATTCCGCGGGGCAGCGGAAGGTCAGCGTCTGGGAGAGATCGGTATCGGGCACTTTTCTTGGTTATCGTTATGTGCGCTGTCGCTGGTTCGGCGCGCGACGAGGCTGCGCTGCTCCGGAAATCCGCGGCATACTGCCACACGCGGAACCGGACGGAAGATGGGGAGGCGTGAGGCCTGCCATGCGTGAGGCACGCCGAACATGAATTGTCGGTAATGAAATCCGCGGCAGCGGTCGCGCTTGCGGCTGGCGAGAGTCCGGGCAGAGGTAACGCAGGGTGGATGCGCATGGCCGCCGACCGCATCCATGATCCCGACAGCGGCCGCAACTACGACTCGACGATCGCGATGAAGGGTGCGAACGCGCTGCGCGTCCAGGGCTGCGCCTTCGGCGGCATGCTCTGCGGCGGCCAGACCTGGAAGCGCGTGAGCTGATTGCTCCCACATCGTCATTGCGAGCGCAGCGAAGCAATCCATCTCTCCGCGCAAGTGCAAGCATGGATTGCTTCGCTGCGCTCGCAATGACGGCTGAGGGGTGGCGCGCCCATTCATCCGGCGTTCAGCCCCGCGCGGCTGATATCGCTGCCCTCGCCTGTGGTCTCTCGGGGATCTCTTGTGACGCCGCATCGGTTTTCTCTCGCACTCCTGTTTGCGATCGGCTTGTTGTTGGGCGGCACGGTGCACACGCCAGCCGCCGCGGCCGATTCGACGCAGCTCACGCAGACGCAGCCCGTCCCTGCTCCAGCGCAGGCGCCGGCAACACAGGCACCGGACGCGCCGGCGGCAGATGCGCAGCAACCCACCGCCGAGCCGATCGGCAATGTCGCCGATCTCACCGGCAGCGCCAGCGTTATCAGAAACAACGCGACGACGGCGCTGCAGATCAGGGACGACATCTTCGCGGGCGACGTCGTGGAGACACGGGCCAAGTCGACGCTCGGCATTACCTTCAACGATGCCACGACGTTCAAGCTGTCGGCGAGCGCCAGGATCACGATCGACCGCTATGTCTATGACGAAGGCGGCAAGCAGAATGCCGGGATGTTCGACGTCGCCAAGGGCACGGTCGCCTTCGTTGCCGCTGGCGTCGCCAAGACCGGCGACATGCGGATATCGACGCCGACCGCGACGCTCGGCATTCGCGGCACCACCGGTTTGGTCGAGGTGCCCGAGGGCGCGACCGCGACGTCCAACAACGTCGCCATCAAACTCTATCCGGACGCCGACGGCCGCGTTGGCCGGATCGAGATCAACGACCGCGGCGGTGCGCAACTCGGCACGCTGACGCGCGGCGCCAGCGGTTTCACGATCCGGCCCGACAGAGTTGGTGGTGCGCGCTTCGCCGCGGTGCCGCTGACGATGTCGGCGCTGCAGATTCAGCGCGACCGCGGCTTCGTCCGCCAGCTCTACACCACGCAGAATTTCGGCCGGCAGCTTGTCAACGAGCAGCGCGCATTCCGCCGCGCCAATCCTGGCGTGCCCTATCCAAACCGCGGCCAGCCGTTCCGGCCGGGCCCGCAACGGCAGAATATGTTGCCGGGCCAGCAGAACCGTCCCGGGCAGCAACCCGGCCAGCAGAATCGTCCGGGCCAACGGCAACCGGGCGCGCCTGATCGGCAGGGCTTGCAGCAGCGTCCCGGCGGACCGCAGCAGGCGGGTCCGTCGCGCACCGATCAGCACAGACTGCCCGGACAACCCGGCGGCACACCACTCCCGCGTACGGGACAGCAAGGCGCTCCGCGGCAAGGCGCAGAGCCGTCACGCGCGCCACAGCGGGTTGGGCAACCGCCCTCGATCCGCGAGGGACAACCGCAGCGCGGCGGATTCAGGCAGGGAGCACCCGGCGTGCAACGCCCCGGATTGCTGAACCGCCCCACGGTGCAACCACGGCGGCAATTTCCATTGAGAGACGGCAGGAGAGAACGGCGCGGCGATTGAAATTCCGCTCGGAACTCAGCCCGGGTGCAGCGAACGCGTAACCTGGGACATCTGCGGCAACGTTTACGAGCGGTCCCGGGTTACGCTGACGCTCCACCCGGGCTACGGCGCAGTTCGTGTGGAGAGAGTTTGGCGCGCTCAGGCTGCGCGGCGGAGCCAGTCCCTGACGCGATCGATGAAATTCCTGCGCGGACGGTGGGCATCGATGACAACAGGCTCGATGTCAGGCGCAAACGACGGCTCGAGCTCGGCCTCGGGCGCTGGAGCCGACATCGCGGGCTCCACCGCCTCGGTGGCAGAGAGCGGCTCCTCCTGCGCGATGGGCGCATCGAGCTGCGCGGGCTCGGGCACAGTTGTCGGTTCGCTGACCGAAGGCGGCGTGACTGTGCGACGGGGCCGCCGCGTTGCCGGCTTGGCCGCCTTGCGTCGCGTGGCTTCGCTGAGGGCCGCGGCCTGCAGCGCGATCGGACCGACATTCTCGAGGAACGCACGCTCATGATCGCGCGACAGCCGCTCGAGAGCTTCGTCGAGCGGCAGCCAGTCGACCGCCTTGATGTCATACATCAATTCGTAAGCCTGCTCGTCGCCCGCTTCCATGCGCCAGTAATGCACGACCTTGTAGCGACCGCCGGAATCGTAGACCAGCGTGCCCAGGAACTCGTGCACGGACACCTCATGCCCGGTCTCTTCCAGCACCTCGCGCTCGGCGGCCGCGCGCGGCGTCTCGCCGTCGTCGAGCTTGCCTTTGGGCAGCACCCATTCGTTCCGCTTGCGCAGGCGCACGACCGCGATCAGCGGCGTCGCTTGCCGCCGCAGCACAATGCCTCCCGCCGCCAGAACAGGCGCCCGTGCCATCCTTGCTCCCGAATTGCCCGAATGCCGAATCGTGTCGGGAGCATATAGGAGCTTCCAGCAGCAAAATCGAGATTGGATTCTCCGTCATTGCGAGGAGCGACAGCGACGAAGCAATCCACGTTTCCGCAAGTGGCGGCGTGGATTGCTTCGCTTCGCTCGCAACGACGGGAGAGAGTGAGTGCCGCGGCTCTACGCCAAAGGCTTTCGTAGCAGCGGCTCGCCCGCGCGGATGCGGGCGCCGTCGGTAACGTTATCGCAAAATTCGAAATGATCGGGGGCGAGCACGATGATGGTGGAGCCGTGCTCGAACCAGCCGAGCTCGTCGCCCTTGTGCGCACTGGCGTCGCACGGGAACGTGACCGGGCCCTTGGTCTGCGCATTCAGCGTGCGATCCAGGAAATGCAGGCGGATGCTCGCGACCAGGATCGCGGCGACCGGCACCAAGGTCAGCGGCTCGCCGGTGGAGAGGCGGGCCTCAAGCACCGCGCGCTCGTTCTTGCAGAACAGACGCTCGACCCGCTTCAGCGCGATCGGATTGACGTTCCAGACGTCGCCATGGATGAAGGTGACCTTCTCGATCCGGCAGTCCGCGGGCGCATGGAACCGGTGATACATGCTCGAGGTCAGCCGCAAGGTGATGAAGCGGCCGTTGCGGTGCTGCTCGACCAGAGCGGGATCGCCGAGCAGGTCGAGAAGCGCATAGGGCGCGCCCTTGATCTGAAATAGTTTGGAGTCCTCGATCCGGCCATGGGCGCCGATGATGGCGTCCGACGGGCTGGCGATGACCGCGGGGTCGGGATCGAACGGCCGCAGCCCGGGCCGCAACTCCCGCGTGAAACAGTCGTGCAGGCTCTTGAATTCGGTCTTCTTGGCCTCCGACAGGTCGAGGTCGGAGAACAGCCGCCAGCAGGCGATCGAGAGGTCACGCACCACCGGGTTCTCGATCTTGGAGAACCAGCCCATGAAACGGGTCACGGCCGCCCGGGGGATGCGGTTGGTCAGCAGGAAATTCAGGTCCTCCTGCTGGGTTATCGACGAAATCAGGCCTCTGACTGTCATGAATCTGTTAGCTGCCGACGTTAGCGCTTCTGGCATGGAAACATCCCTTCCGATTCTCTCGCTGTCCGCCGCCGCGATTGCCGGCGCCGCTGCAGCTTTCCCCAAAATTCAGGCCCGCCTGGCGCTGTCGCGTGCCAAGCATCGCTCGCTGACCGGACATTCCAAGATGTCCAAGATGGTCGCGCGGCTGGTGCCTCATTACGAATTCGACATCGACAAATTCTTCGCGGTCGATGGCGCGCCGCGCGAGATCGCGATGCAGCGGCAGGACGGCTTCTTCCGCCTCGCCGGCCTCTACGCCCAGCGCTATGCCAAGGGCCGGCAGATGACGGCGGAGGCCGCGCAGCACATCTCCGACCTGCAGTTCACCGAGAGCTACCGCGTGCCGTTCCAGTTCAGCCGGCTGGTGCGCGAGCATCTGAGCACCAGCTCCTTCATGCAATCGTCCTCGGGCCTCACCGTTACCGATGTCGACGGCAACGTGTTCTACGATCTCACCGGCTCCTACGGCGTCAACATCTTCGGCAATGACTTCTACAAGGAGTGCATCGCCGAGGGTGAGAAGCGCGCCCACGCGCTCGGGCCGGTGCTCGGCCCCTACCACCCTGTTATCCTCGACAACGTCAAACGGCTCTGCGCGATCTCGGGCCTCGACGAAGTCTCGTTCCACATGTCCGGAACGGAAGCCGTGATGCAGGCGGTGCGGTTGGCGCGCTACCACACCCGCCGCACGCATCTTGTCCGCTTCGCCGGCGCCTATCACGGCTGGTGGGGCGACGTGCAGCCCGGCGTCGGCAACCCGGTCTCGCCGCACGAGACCCACACGCTCGCCGACATGTCGGAAAAGACGCTGCATGTGCTCCGCACGCGGCGCGACATCGCCTGCGTCCTGGTCAATCCGCTGCAGGCGCTGCATCCGAATTCCAACGCGCCCGGCGATTCGGCCCTGGTCGACAGTTCCCGCAGCGGCAGGTATGACCGCGACGCCTATACCGAATGGCTGAAGAAGCTGCGCGAGGTCTGCACCGAGCGCGGCATCGTCTTGATCTTCGACGAAGTATTTGTCGGCTTCCGTATCGCCGCCGGCGGCGCTCAGGAATATTTCGGCGTCCGCGCCGACATGGTGACCTACGGCAAGAGCCTCGCCGGCGGCCTGCCGGTCGGCGTGGTCTGCGGCCGCAAGGATTTGATGCGGCGCTTCCGCGACGACAGGCCCGCCGACGTCTGCTTCGCCCGCGGCACCTTCAATTCGCACCCCTACGTGCTGACGGCGATGGATGAATTCCTGAGCCGGCTCGCCAGCCCGAATTTCCGTTCGGTCTATAACGGGCTGGACGAGACCTGGAACGGCCGCGCCAAGCAGCTCAACGACCGGCTGACCGCAGCGGAACTCCCGGTCCGCGTCTCCAATCTCTCGTCGATCTGGATGGTCCATTACACCGAGCCGTCCCGCTACAATTGGATGCTGCAGTACTACCTGCGGGCCGAAGGGCTGGCGCTGAGCTGGGTCGGCACCGGGCGCCTGATCTTCGGCCTGAACACCAGCGACGCCGATTTCACCGAAGTCGCCGACCGCTTCGTCGCCGCCGGCGAGAAGATGAAGCGCGACGGCTGGTGGTGGCAGAAGCCCGGCGTCACCAACAAGGACATCAAGCGGCAGATCCTGCGCGAGATGGTCGCCGGAAAGTTCGGGCGCTAGGCGCCTTTCTCTCCCCCTTCGCTTGTCATTCCGGGGCGATGCGAAAGCATCGAGCCCGGAATCCATTGCGCCGTCCGCGCCTGCCGCCAGATGGATTCCGGGTTCGCGCTGCGCGCGCCCTGGAATGACGGTGCCAGTGACAGGGCCTGAGACAAGCATGCCCGGGACTGGCCCGGGCATGACGCGAGTGAACACAGCGAAGTCAATTTGTTATCGGCGGTAGGCGCTCAGGCGTGCTTCTGTTCCAGCTCGCCAGCGAGGTGCAGGCCGGGATCGATCAGCTCGCCCTTCAGGAGCGCCAGCGGCGCCTTGTGATAGAGCATCAGGTCGTGGAAGGGGTCGGTGATGATCTTGGCCATCCAGACCAGGCCGGTCTCGATGTCGCGGATGAAGAACAGGTGCACGGTGCGGAAGAGGAGACCGCCGATGCCGACCGCTAGCCAGATCTTGGCGACTTGACGGGTGAAGTCGAACACCGTTTCCCAGGGCGCGAACAGGCCGAACAGGGTCGGATCGGCGAACAGCACCAGCGGCGACAGGGCCCAGATCGCCATCAGCACGACCTTGCGCTGCAGGTTGTAGCCGACCTTGATCTCTTCCTTGTGCTCGTGGGTGGCCTGGTTGATGTGGTCATAGCCCCGCGGCTCGAAGAAGAAGTGGCCGGCCTGGCGCGAGGTCATCGAGACCAGCCAGCCGACCAGCGCCGAGATCGCCGGATCGAAGAACAGCATCACATAGGCGAACAGGAAGCTCAGGGCGCTGACGAAGTGCAGGCTCTGATTGATCCGGCTGTGATGATAGTAGCGATGGTCATCCCAGCGCTGGGTACGCAGTTCCTGCAGAAAATTCTTGATCATTCTTTCCCCCAAGAGGATTTCGGGACGTGCTTACAGAGATTCGATGTACGCCGTGTGACATCATCATAATGACATATGACACGACGCAGCGACGCGGTGACGCAATGAGGCGATGGACTCCCCTCATCAAGGACTGACTCTCTCCCCTCATCCTGAGGAGCGCGGAACGCGCGTCTCGAAGGATGAGGCCACCAGCGGAGCCTCATGGTTCTCTAGGCGAAGCGAAGCTTCGTCCGGAGACGGCGCCCAAAGGGCGCCTCCTCACCATGAGGGTCAGGCAAAGTCAGGCGGCCTTCGCGACTTCAGCCTTGCGGAAGCGGACCAGCGAGAAATGGCCGAGCGGCGGGATCAGGCGGCGCTCCGCCAGCTCCACGCCCTTGGCGCCGGCAAGCCACTTGGTGTAGCGCGACCAGGCGAACTCGGCGGTGCGGAAGCCGAGCGGACGCACGACCGGCTGCAGCTTCTGCTCGATGAAGCGGCGTACGCCGGCATCGGCGCTGACGCGGGTCAGGATGATGAGCTCACCGCCCGGGCGCAGCACGCGCGCGAATTCGTCGAGCGCGGCTTCCGGATTCGGCACGGCAGTGACGACATATTGCGCCATCACCACGTCGAACGAGTTGTCGGGGAATTCGAGCTTCTCGGCGTCCATCACCGCGAGCCCCTCGATATTCTTCAGGCCGAGTTCGGCAACCCGCTTCTTCGCCTTCTCCAGCATCGCCTCCGAAATGTCGGTGCCGAAGATGCGGACATGCGGCGCGTAAAGCGGCAGCGAGATGCCGGTGCCGACACCGACCTCGAGCACACGGCCGCCGATCTTGTTGGTCGCCTGGATCGCCGCGGCCCGGCCCTTCTTGAACACGCCGCCGAACACGAGATCGTAGACCGGAGCCCAGCGGTCATAAGCCTGCTCGACCGTCTCGCGATCAAAATCCAACTGGCTGCTTCCGTCGAGTTTGATGATGTTATCTGCCATCGAAGATACGCCTTCTAGTTCGAGAGCGGGGGTGACTCTTCTGCGAAACGTCGTCCCACTCTCTCCTCTTGTTTAAGCATGATCTCTTCGGAAAACCGGTTCCCGCTTTTCCGGATCATGCTTGAATTAACCTTGCACCGCACTCCGGCCGGCGACGCGCCGGGTCGAACGCAACACCCTGCTCGGCTGCAACGCCGAGAGATTGCCGATGAATTGCCGCGCGCTGTTCTCCCAGGAACGTTGCAGCGCGAAGTTCCTGCACGCCGCTCGCGACATCGTGAGCGCGCGCAGGCACGCGCTGCGCAGATCGTCATCGATCGCGCCGATCGGATGATCCGAGATCACGTCCTTCGGGCCGGTGACCGGAAACGCCGCCACCGGCGTGCCGCAAGCCAGCGCTTCGAGCTGAACCACGCCGAAGGTGTCGGTGAGACTCGGGAAAACGAACACGTCAGCCGCGGCGAGGTGCGAGGTGAGGTCCTGCCCGGTCTTCTCGCCGAGGAAGACGACGTTCGGATATTTGCGCGCGAGTTCCGCTCTCTGCGGGCCGTCGCCGACCACGACCTTAGTGCCCGGCAGATCCAGCGACAGGAACGCTTCGAGATTCTTCTCCACCGCCACACGCCCCATGGCCATGAAGATCGGCCGCAGCAGATCGAGCTCGGCCGGATGATCGGGATTGAACAATTCGGTATCGACGCCGCGCGTCCAGAAGCCGAGCTTGCGAAAACCGCGTTCCGCCAGTTCCTGGCGGAGCGAGACTGTCGCCACCATCGTCATGGCGCCAGCCGCATGGAAGCGGCGCAGTATCCAGTAGCCGACGCTGGCCGGAAGCCCTGTACGGACCGACACATATTCCGGAAAGCGCGTCGTGTAGGAGGTCGTGAAAGCAAGCTTGTGGCGCAGGCAATAGCTGCGCACCGCCCAGCCGATCGGACCTTCGGTCGCGATATGGATCGCCTCCGGCTCGGCCTCCTCGATCCGCTGTGCGATCTCGCGCCGGTTCGGCAGCGCCATGCGCAGCCCGGGATAGGTCAGCACGCCCAGGGACGGAAACCCTTCCGGTGTCAGGAAAGTGATCTCGGCGCCGAGGCCTGCCGCGCTACGCTGCAGCGACGTCAGCGTGCGCACCACGCCATTGACCTGCGGATGCCAGGCGTCGGTTGCAACTAATATCCGCATCTCGAAAACCCGAAGTGTTAATGATTCTTCGGGGCAGAAGTTCTGACATTGATATTTCAGGCGTATGACGTCATCGATATGTAAGGAAGGTTTTTCGGGCGGCTCACACGCTTTTTCGGCCAACATGACAGAACGATGTCAGAGACAAGCGAAGATCTGGCTCCAAAGCGCCCGCGGCGGAAGCGAAAAAACTATTCGCTGCTGATCCTCGCGGCCGGCCTCTTCCTGTTCGGCGTTGCCGCCAGCACGCTGTATTATTTTCTGCGGCCCGTGACGCTGACGATCGCGGTCGCCCCTCCCGGCAGCGACGACCAGAAGCTGATCCAGGCGCTGGCGCAGACCTTCGCCCGCGATCAGAGCCCGGTGCGCCTGTCGACGGTCGTGACCGAGAACGCCGCAGAAAGCATTGCGGCGTTGACCAGATCGAAGGTGGACATGGCGGTGGCGCGCGCCGACCTCAACCTGCCCGCCAACGCCGATGCAGTCGCGATCCTGCGCAAGAATGTCGTGGTGCTGTGGGCGCCTTCCGGCCTGCGCGCGAAGGGATCGAGGCGATCGCCGACGCCAAAGATCAAGAGCCTCGACGATCTCGACGGCCATCGCATCGGCGTGATCGGACGGACAGACGCCAACGTCACGCTGCTGCGCGTGATCCTGAAGGAGTCCGGTGTCAATCCCGACAAGGTCGCGGTGACGCAGTTCGCTATCAATCAGACCGCCGAAATGGCGCGCGATATGACGCTCGATGCCTACATGGCGGTCGGCCCGCTCGACAGCAAGATCACCGCGGGCGCGATCGCCGCGACGGCCGCCGCACGGGGCGCGCCGAAATTCCTGCCGATCGACGTTTCCGAGGCAATCGCCGCGAAGCATCCGCTCTATGAATCGGCGGAGATCGCGGGCAGCATCTTTTCATCCTCGCCGGCCTGGCCCGACGACAAGGTCGAGACCGTCAGCGTCGATCATCTCATCATCGCGCTGCACTCGTTCTCGGACACCTCGATCGGCGCTTTCGTCCGCCAGCTCTTCAACGTGCGCCAGCAGCTCGCGCGCGACGTGCCGGCGGCCGCGAACATCGAGAAGCCCGACACCGACAAGGACGCAGCACTGCCGGCACATCCGGGTGCAGCCGCCTATATCGACGGCACCGAGCGCACCTTCCTGGACAAATACAGCGACTACATCTGGTTCGCGATCCTGGGCCTGTCGGGCCTCGGATCGGTCGGCGCCTGGCTGCGGCATGCCTGGCGCCGCAACGAGCGCGACCGCTATCTCGATCATCGCGACAGCCTGCTGGCATTGATCACCAAGGCACGGCAGGCAGAGACGCCGGACGCGCTCGAGAAGATGCAGAGCGAGGCCGATGGCGTGCTGCGCGAGGCGCTCGACTGCTACGACGACGGCGCCATCGAGGAAGGCGACCTTTCCGCGATCGGGCTCGCGCTCGACCAGCTCCACCATGCCGTCGCCGACCGCCGCGCCATGCTCGGCATCGCTCCGCCGGACGCGCCGCGCATGCGCGACGCACTTCCCCCTCTCCCCGTTCTTACGGGGAGAGGGTCGGGGTGAGGGGCTCTCTCCGCGAACGCGGTTGGCGAATGGATTCGCGGAGGCCCCCCTCACCCGAAATTCAAGCTGCGCTTGATTTTCGACCTCTCCCCGCAAGCGGGGCGAGGTGAAGCCGAGCTCGCCCCTCGGCCTGCTCAAACACCCAGATACACCTGCCGGATATATTCGTCGCCGGCGAGTTCCTTGGCGCGGCCTTCGCGGACGGTGCGGCCGTGCTCGAGCACGTAGACGCGGTCGGCGATGCGCAAGGTCGCGGTGGCGTCCTGCTCGACGATCAGGATCGCGGTGCCGTCCTTCCTGATCTTCTCGATGGCGTCGAAGATCAGGCCCTTCAGCCGCGGCGCGATACCGACCGAGGGTTCGTCGAGCAGCAGCAATTCCGGGCGGCCCATCATGGCGCGACCGATCGCCACCATCTGCTGCTCGCCGCCCGACAGCGTGCTCGATTGCTGCTGCTGGCGTTCCTTCAACACCGGGAACAGCGCGAAGACGCGTTCGAGGTCTTCGGCGATCTCGGCCTTGTTGCTCCTGAGATAGGCACCGAGCTGCAGGTTCTTCAGGACAGATAGTTCCGGGAACAGCCGCCGCCCCTCGGGGCAGTGGCAGATACCGCGGGCGACGACGTCATAGGGCGGCAGACGCTCCAGCGTCTCACCCTTGAATTTCAGCGTGCCGGTCGAGCCGATCGCCCGCGAGATCGCTTTCAACAGCGTGGTCTTGCCGGCGCCATTCGGGCCTAGCACGCCGACCAATTCGCCCTTGTCGACGGTGACGCTGACCTGCTCGACGGCCAGCGCCTTGCCGTAGCGGACGCTGAGATCTCTGACTTCAAGCAGAGGCATGCGCGGCCTCCGTCTTCCCGATATAGGCCTCGATCACGCGCGGGTTCCGCACGATCTCGGCCGGCGGCGCGATCGCGATGATCTCGCCGAAATCGATCGCGATGACGCGAGAGACCAGCGCCATGAACTCGCGCAGCTTGTGCTCGATCAAAAGGATCGTCAGCTTCTGCTCGCGGTGCAGCCGCTTGATCAATTGCGCCAGCGGCTCGATCTCGCTGCTGCCGAGCCCCGCGAAGGGCTCGTCAAGCAGCAACAGGTTCGGCTTGGTCGCGAGCGCACGCGCGATCTCCAGCCGCCGCAGATCGCCATAGGGCAGCGTCTCGACCGGCTCGCGCGCCTTGGCGCCGAGCCCGACCTGGTCGAGCAGCTCCTGCGCACGCGCCTCCTTGTCGTGCGCATCGCGCGCCCGCGGCGACAGGCAGGCGACGACGACATTCTCAAGCACCGTCATACCGAGGAAGGGCCGCGTAAGCTGGAAGGTGCGGGCGACGCCGCGGTTGACGATCTTGTGCGGCGCCAGCCCGCGGAGTTCCTGCCCCTCGAACAGGACGCTGCCGGTGTCCGCCGCAATGAAGCCGGTGAGCAGGTTGAACAGCGTGGTCTTGCCGGCGCCGTTCGGCCCGAGAATGCCGGTGAGTTCGCCGGGCTCCAGCGAGAAGCTGACGTTCTTGGTGGCCGTGAGACCGCCGAAGCGCTTGGAGAGTTCTTTGACCTCAAGAATGGCGCTCATCGGAAGCGCTCCGTCAGCCGCCGCCACAGCGGTGCGATCAGCCCGTTGGGCAGGAAGAACAGGATCAGCATCAAGGTCAGCGTATAGACCCAGAGCCGGTATTCGCCGAACGTGCGCAGCAGTTCGGTCAAAAGCGTCAGCATGATCGCGCCAAGCGCCGGCCCATAGATCGAGCCGATGCCGCCGACATAGACCATGATGATCACCGTGATCGACACCACGACCGAGAACAGCGGCGGGCTCACCTGCAACTGGTAATGCGCGTAGAGCGCGCCGCCGAGGCCGGCGAAGGCCGCGCTGATGGTCAGCGAAGCGATCTTGTAGAAGGTGACGTTGATGCCGGCGGCCTGACAGGTCGCTTCGTCGCCGCGGATCGCGCGCAGCAACAGTCCCCAATGCGACTGCGCAAGCGCGGTGAGGATCGCCACTGCCGCGACCAGGATCGCGAGCACAAACCAGTAGTAGTGCAGCGGCGACTGGATCAGCGGATCGAGGCCGTAAAGTCCTTCCTCGCCACCGCTATACTCCCAGAAGATCAGGCAGAGCCGCTGCATGATGGCGGAGGCCGACAGCATGGCAAGCGCAAAATACGGGCCGCGCAGCCGCAGCGTCGGGAAGCCGACGATCAGGCTGAAGGCGACCGCGACCACCACCGCCGTCGGCAGGCTGTACCAGGGATTGGCGTACCAGGCGGTGGCGAGGAAGCCCGCGGTATAGGCGCCGGCGCCGATGAACAGCGAGTGTCCGAAATTCTCGCGGCCGGTGAGGCCGGACATGAAGTCCCAGCTCGCCGCCCAGATCGCGTAGATCACGCAGACGGTGAGGACGCCGGTGAAATAGCTGCTGTTGAGCAGCACCGGCGCGAGCGCCAATAGCGCCACGACGACGATGGCGCCGGAAAGGTCGACGATAGAAAGCTGCTTCATCAGAACGCCGCCCGCCGACCGAGCAATCCGGACGGCTTGATCATCAATGTCGTGACGACGGCGACCAGCGACACCAGTTCGGTCCATGAGGACGAAATGAGGTAGGCGACGATGGTCTCGGAATAGCCGAGCAGGAGCGCGGCCAGGATGCTGCCCGGGATCGACCCGAGCCCGCCGACGATGACGATGGCGAAGGCCTTCACCATCGGCAATAAGCCCATGGTCGGCTGCACCGTGAGGAACGGCGAGACCAGCACGCCCGCCAGCGCCGCGGTCCCGGCCGAGATCGCCATCACCACCGAGAAGATGCGGTTGGTGGGAATGCCCATATATTGCGCGGCCTCCGGATCCTGCGACACCGCGAGGATCGCAGCCCCAAGCCGCGTGCGCTGGATGAACAGCCACAGCAGCAGGAGCACCAGCACGCCCGCGATCAAGGCAAGCAGCCGTTGCCCGCCGATGTCGACGCCACCGATGGAAATCTTGTCCGCCACGAAGGACGGCACGTTGCGGTATTCGGAACCGAAGGTGATGAACAGCCCCTGCTCGACCGCGAGCGACACCGAGAGTGTGATCATGAGGACCGCGAGCTGCGAATAGCGCAGCGGACGGACCAGGAAACGCTCCATCAACACGCCGAACAGTGCAACCACCAGCACCGCGAGCGGTGCCGCGATGAGCAATGGCCAATGCAACAGGCCGGTGAAGACATAGGCCGCATAGGCGCCGAGCGCGTAGAACGCGCCGTGGGCGAGGTTGAGGATCCGCGCCACACCGAAGATCAGGGTGAAGCCGACCGCGAGCATGGCGTAGATCGCGCTCGACACCGCGCCATAGATCAGAATTTCAAGCATGCTATCCCTGTCGAACGTCGCGAGTCAGGGCGACCGGCCACACCACTAGGTGAGCCGATCGACCAACGAGAACAGACGCGATCAGTTGCTCATCCAGGGCGGAGCGATCATCTTGCCGGTGGCCGCTTCCTTTGGCCAGACCACGACGCGCTCGCCGTTCGGCTGCCACTGCACGAACAAGAGGTTCTGCAGGCCGGGGCCGGTCTTGACATCATGCAACTCGTCGAACACCAGCTTGCCGGCGATGCCGACATGGTCGGTCTTCTCAAGTTCCTTGATGACGGCGTCGGCTTCGGTCGACTTGGCGCGGGCAACCGCGTCGGCATAGACGTAGACCGCATCATAGGCGCCGATGCCGGTGTAGACAGGCGCGGTGCCGTAGCGTTTGACGAATTCATCCCAGAACGGAATGGTCTTCGGCGTCAGCGGCGCGCGGATCGCGAACATGCCAACCGTTTCGCTGTTGGCCTTGCCGCCGACGCGGCTGAAGAAGTCGGCGTCCTGGCTCTTGACGTCGATACCGCCGATCGGGATCGGCACCTGCGCGTCATGCCACTGCTTGACGAACACGTCCGACGAGGCGTGCGAGAGGATCACGATCAGGTATTGCGCGCCGCTGTCCTTGACCTTGGCAAACAGCGGCGAGAAGTCCGCGGTCGAGGTGTCGAAGAATTCGGCGAGCTTCACCTCGGTGCCACCGTCGATCGCGCCCTTCTTGAGGATCGGCACCAGATCCTGCACCCATTTCGCGTTCTCACCGACGATCGCGATCTTGGTGTACTTCATGTCGTCCTTGAGCTTGCCATTGATGAAGTCGACAAGCGCGCGGGCCTGGTGCGCCGCGTTGATCGGGAAGGCGCGGAAAATATACTTGTAATTGTCGTAGTCGGCCTTCACCTTCGCGGTGATTGCGGGCGAAGCGGCACCGACGCCGATATAGATGGTCTTGGCGCGGGAGATGTGCGGCAATTGCGCCAGCGTGACGCCGGAGGTGTAGCCGCCGATCAGCACGTCGACCTTGTCGTCGGCGGTGAGTTTCTTGATCGCGGCGATCCCCTGCTCCGGATTCTCGGTTTCGTCGGCGACGACGATCTCGAGCTTGCGGCCGAGCACGCCGCCCTTGGCGTTAATCTCGTCGGCCGCCAGCTTCGCTGCATTCTGGGTGTCGCGCCCGACCTGGAGCTGGATGGAGGTCGGCACACCGATACGGATGGGCTGCTGGGCTAAAGCGGTTTGGGCGGAAAAACCGAGACCGAGAATGCTCGCGGCTGCGAGCCATTTCAAGAATGGCTTCATTTCTAAACTCCCTGCCGCAACAGGTCTTTTTGCCTGATGCGTTTGTTTTTCTTTTAATTGGACCAACAGTTTGCCCGCGACGCAAACGGCAAGTCAAGAACGTAGGTTGGGCAGCCGGCGCGCAGCGACGAAATCTTAACGAAACAATTCCTTACCCCCACGAAACCATTTTGGCGATTTCGTGCAAATGTCCCGAAACGCTTGACCTGTATTGGATCAGATCAACGAGGCGCTAAACCGCAAGCGGCGCCACAGGGTGTAGTCAGACAGGGGTCGATAATGTTTAATTCCATTAAGCGAAACTCGCGTCTCGCCGCCGCCGCATTTGGCGCGCTGGCGATTGGCACCATTGGTTTTTCTACATCGAGCGCGGCCGCACCGCTGCCGTTCTTCCCGTTCCTCATGACGCCGCCGACCGAAGCCGCGCCGCCGCCCTCCGTCGAGGCTGCGCCGCCGCAGGGTGAGGGCCGGTTCGAACTGCCCGCGCGTCTGCGCCGCCAGGTGGTCAATTACGCGACGCGTGAAGCGCCCGGCACGATCATCATCGATACCCCGCACACCTATCTCTATTATGTGCTCGGCAACGGCCAGGCGCTGCGCTATGGCATCGGTGTTGGCCGCGACGGCTTCACCTGGTCCGGCGTCCAGACCATCACCAAGAAGGCGGAATGGCCGGATTGGACCCCGCCACCGGAAATGATCGCCCGCCAGCCCTACCTGCCGCGCTACATGGCCGGCGGCCCCGGCAACCCGCTCGGCGCCCGCGCCATGTATCTCGGCGGCACCGTCTATCGCATCCACGGCACCAATGCGCCGGAGACGATCGGCACCCACGTTTCCTCCGGCTGCCTGCGGCTGATCAACGAGGACGTCATCGATCTCTATTCCCGCGTCAACGTCGGAACCAAGGTGATCGTGCTGCCGATGACCGACCGCCGCGCCGATCTCGGTACGACGGTGCGATAAGCGCTGAAAGACTGGATTCAAGAGCGGCTCCGGCATTGGCCGGGGCCGTTTTCATTTCGCGGGCTCTCGTAGCCGGGGTGGAGCGCAGCGCAACCCGGGACGTCTGCATCCGCGCCGCAGGTCCCGGGTTACGCTGACGCTTCACCCGGGCTACGGACGGCCATGTTCAGCCAAACGGCGCGCGACCCAGAAACGCCGCAACACGGACACCGACCCGCCGCACTGGCGCATCTTTCCCCTTCCCTATAATAAGCGAATCGGGGGTTTCTCGATCCGGGGGAATGATGCGTCTGCCGATGCGTCCGAAGACGATAGTGATTGGCGTCGTGGTGATTGCGGCGTCGTTCCTGATCAGCCTGAAGGCTATGGACTGGCTGTCGCCGCATGCCGCGGTGCCGGCACCGCCGCTGGCCGAATTGCCGCCGCTGCCGCCGGCGCCGCGCAGCTCGGTGGTGATGGCGCCGGTCGCCATTGCGCTGTCAGCGATCCGCGACGTCGCCGACCGCGGTACGCCGAAGAATTTCAACGGCAAGGCCGACAATCCGGTGCCGCAGATCCTGCAGAATGCCGATATCGGCTGGACCGCCTCGCGTGGGCCGATCGCGGCGACCGGAGCAGAGGACGTGCTGTCGCTCACTACGCCGCTGACGGGTGCGCTGAACGTCACAGGCTCGCTGTCGGCGAAGGCGACGGGCGCGATCGGCGACGTGCTCGGTAGCCTGCTCGGCGCCAATGCGGCCAAGCAGATCGGCGACATCAACATCAAACAGATCAATGCCAACGCCGAGATCAAAGGCAATGTGGTCGTCACCTCGCGGCCCCGGCTGGCCGCAGCCTGGCGTATCGAGCCAAATCTACAGGCGCAGGTCAATCTCGGCGACACCGGCCTGTCGGTCGCAGGCGTCCGCGTCAACGTGCCGGCGCAGGTCAAGCCGCTGATCGATAAGACCGTCGCCGACCAGTTGACCGCCGTGCAGACGAAGATGCGCAACGATCCGACCTTCGAGCAGAATGCGCGCGCGCAATGGGCGAAAGCCTGCCGCTCGATTCCGCTGCAGGGCGCGGGTGCGGTCGCCAACATGCCGCCAATGTGGCTGGAGCTTCGCCCGATCCGTGCGCTGGCGGCGCAGCCGCGTGTCGACGCTTCCGCGGTAACGCTGACGCTCGGCATCGAAGCGGAGACCCGGATCACGGAGGCGCCGACCAAGCCGGACTGCCCGTTCCCGGCGACGATCCTGATCGGACCGCAGACGCCGGGCCATGTCAGCATCGGCATGCCTGTCGATATGTCCTTTGTGTCGCTGACAAAGCTTTTGGAGGCGCAGCTCGCCGGCAAGACCTTCCCGGAGGATGGCTCCGGTCCGGTCGACGTCACGGTGAAGCACGCGAGCGTGGCGGCCTCCGGTGATCGCCTTCTGATCTCGCTGCTGGTGAACGCAAAGGAGAAGAAGAGCTTCTTCGGCTTCGGCGCCGAGGCCACCGTGCACATCTGGGGACGGCCGGTGCTGGACCAGGCGCAGCAGATCGTGCGGCTGACCGATATCGAGCTGGCGGTCGAATCCGAGGCCGCCTTCGGCCTGCTGGGTGCTGCGGCGCGCGCCGCCGTGCCGCAGCTGCAGCGCGCACTCGCGGAGAAGATGACCGTCGACCTGAAGCCGTTCGCGAGCAACGCCCGCGAGAAGCTCGCCGCCGCGATCGCCGATTACCAGAAGAACGACGACGGCGTGAAGGTTTCGACCGAGATCACGAGCCTGCGACTCGCCGGCATCGCCTTCGATTCCAAGACGCTGCGCGTGATCGTGGAAACCGAAGGCGCGATCGACGTCTCCATCAAGAAGCTGCCGACCCTTTGAGGTTCTCCCTCGCCTCGCTCTTGTGGGGACCGCCGTAGCCCGGGTGGAGCGAAAGCGTAACCCGGGGCGCCGCTCGTCAGTGCTGATACAGACGTCCTGGCTTGCGCTGCGCTCCACCCGGCTACGGGCTGCGCGCGTGCAAACCTCCCCTGCGGCCTTGTTCGCGGTCCAGGGCTTTGCCGCCGTGATGGCACCGGATAGAACTGGCGGCGTTAATAAAAATCCTCAACAAGAAGTTAGGGAGAAGAAACGATGAAACCGCTTGCGGCCGCCCTTGCGGCGGGTCTCGCGCTTGCCGCTTCCGGCGGCGCCGCCAACGCCCAGATTTCCGACGACGTGGTCAAAATTGGTGTGCTCACCGACATGTCCAGCCTCTATGCCGATGCCACCGGCAAGGGCTCGGTCGCCGCGGTGCAGATGGCGGTCGCCGACTACGGCGGCAAGGTGAAGGGCAAGCCGGTCGAGGTGGTCTCGGCCGACCATCAGAACAGGCCGGACGTCGGCGTCGCCATTGCCAGGAACTGGTACGATAACGAGAAGGTCGATGCGATCTTCGACGTGCCGACCTCCTCGGTCGCGCTGCCGATCTCGGCGCTGACGCGCGAGAAGAACAAGATCAATATCAATTCCGGTGGCGGCACGTCCGACCTCACCGGCGTCGCCTGCTCGCCGAACACCGTGCACTGGACCTACGACACCTACGCACTGTCGAACGTCGCCGGCAAGGCGATGGTCAAGCGCGGCGAGGACACCTGGTTTTTCGTCACCGCCGATTATGCGTTCGGCATGGCGCTCGAGCGCGACGCTGCCAACGTCGTCAAGGAAAGCGGCGGCAAGGTGCTCGGCGAGGTGCGCCACCCGCTCAACACCTCCGACTTCTCCTCCTTCCTGTTGCAGGCGCAGGCCTCGAAAGCCAAGGTCGTGGCGCTCGCGAACGCCGGCGGCGACACCACCAATGCGCTGAAGCAGGCCGCCGAATTCGGCCTCACCCAGGGCGGCCAGAAGATGATCGCGCTATTGCAGGAGATCACCGACACCCATTCGCTCGGTATCCAGGCAACCCAGGGCCTGATCGTGACGGATGCCTTCTACTGGGACATGAACGACGAGACGAGGGCCTTCTCGAAGCGCTTCAATGAGAAGGTCGGGCACATGCCGACCATGATCCAGGCCGGGCTCTATTCGGCGACGATGCATTACCTCAAGGCGATCGAGGCCATCGGCGCCGACGAGGCGCCGAAAGTGATGGCGCAGATGCGGGCGACGTCGGTGAACGATTTCTTCGCCAAGAACGGCAAGATCCGCATCGACGGGCGGATGGTGCACGACATGTACCTGTTCGAGGTGAAGAAGCCCTCGGAATCCAAGGGCGAATGGGACCTCTACAAGCTGCTCGCCACCGTGCCCGGCGACGAAGCGTTCCGTCCGCTCGACAAGGGCGGCTGCCCGCTGGTGACGCACTGACGCGCACGACGTAGGCGAATGGCGGATGGACCGCCCCATCCGTCATTTGCGCATCACGCCAACCGGTATGTTCCCCCGATCACCGGATCGCCGTCGGTCGTGACGATCCCTCGGGCGACCAGATCCTCCAGATGCGCCAGCACGGAATAGCCGGCAGCGCCGGTTAGCCGCGGATCGAGGCCGATATAGATCGCCCGCACCATGGTCGGGATGTCGGCTTCGCCCTTGGCGAGGCGATGCAGGATCGAGGCCTCGCGCGCCTTCCGGTGCCGCGCCAGGAAACGGACGTAGCGCGGCCCTTCGGTGATTTCGGGGCCATGACCCGAGAAATAGAGTTCCTCCGGCCGCTGCTCCAGCCGTTCCAGCGAAGCCATGTAGTCGATCATCGATCCGTCCGGCGGCGCCACGATCGAGGTCGACCAGCCCATCACGTGATCGCCGACGAAATTGATGCCGCGCTCGGGCCAGGCGAACGCGAGGTGATTGGCGGTATGGCCCGGCGTCGCCACCGCCTCCAGCGCCCAGCCGGAACCTTCGATCACGTCGCCGCTCTTGACCTCGATGTCCGGCCTGAAGTCGCGGTCGGCACCGGACTCCGGATTATGCTTCTCGCTCTCGAACCGCGGCCGCGAAGCGCGGTGCGGGCCCTCGGCATAAACGGGCGCGCCGGTCGCCTGCTTGATCCGCGCGGTGTTCGGCGAATGGTCGCGATGGGTGTGGGTGACCAGGATGTGCGTCACGGTCTCGCCGCGCACGGCATCGAGCAGCGCCTTGGCATGCGCTTCATCATCCGGGCCGGGATCGATGATCGCGACATTGCCCTGGCCCACGATGTAGCTGACCGTGCCGGTGAAGGTGAACGGGCTCGGATTGTTGCAGAGGACGCGCCGCACGCCGGGGCGGGCTTCGTCGACCACGCCGGGCTGCAGCGGAAAATCGCGGTTGAACGGGATGTCGTCGTTGTCGGCCATGGCTGCACACCTGACGCTGATTCCGTCATGCCCGGGCAAAAGCGCGAAGCGCGTCTTCGCGCAGATGTCCCGGGCATCCACGCGCTTTCTTTCCGGAAGCTCACACGTGGATGGCCGGGACAAGCCCGGCCATGACGGAGCAAGGGGTTACATATCGCTCCACAACATCAGCGCTCACGAGAACGCCTGGATGCCGGTGATGGCGCGGCCCAGGATCAGCGCGTGCACGTCGTGGGTGCCCTCATAGGTGTTCACGGTTTCCAAATTCGCGGCGTGGCGCATCACATGATACTCGATCTGGATGCCGTTGCCGCCGTGCATGTCGCGCGCCATGCGGGCGATGTCGAGGGCCTTGCCGCAATTGTTGCGCTTGACGATGGAGATCATCTCCGGCGCCATCTTGCCCTCGTCCATCAGCCGGCCGACGCGAAGCGAGGCCTGCAGGCCGAGCGCGATCTCGGTCTCCATGTCCGCAAGCTTCTTCTGCACCAATTGCGTCGCGGCGAGCGGGCGGCCGAACTGCTTGCGGTCGAGCGTATATTGCCGCGCACGGTGCATGCAGTCCTCCGCGGCGCCCATCGCGCCCCAGGAGATACCGTAGCGGGCTCGGTTGAGGCAGCCGAACGGCCCCTTGAGACCGGAAACATTGGGCAGCAGCGCACTCTCCGGAACAACCACACCATCAAGCACGATCTCGCCGGTGATGGAGGCGCGCAGCGACAGCTTGCCACCGACCTTCGGCGCGGAGAGGCCCTTCATGCCCTTCTCCAGGATGAAGCCGCGGATCTGGTTGTCGTGCGCGGCCGACTTCGCCCACACTACGAAGACGTCGGCGATCGGTGCGTTCGAGATCCACATCTTGCTGCCGGTCAGCCGGTAGCCGTCGGAAACCTTCTCGGCGCGGGTCTTCATGCCGCCGGGATCGGAACCCGCATCCGGCTCGGTCAGGCCGAAACAGCCGACCCATTCTCCGGTGGCGAGCTTGGGCAGATATTTCTTGCGCTGGTTATCATCGCCATAGGCATAGATCGGGTACATCACCAGCGAGGTCTGCACCGAGTTCATCGAGCGATAGCCGGAATCGACCCGCTCGATCTCGCGTGCGACGAGGCCATAGGCCACATAGCTCGCATTCGCGCAGCCATATTCCTCCGGCAGCGTGACGCCGATCAGGCCGAGTTCCCCCATCTCGTTGAAGATCTCGCGATCCGTCTTCTCTTCCAGATAGGCGTTGATGACGCGGGGCAGCAGCTTGTCCTGCGCATAGGCGCGCGCGGTGTCGCGGATCATGCGTTCGTCTTCGGTGAGCTGGTCATCGAGCAGGAACGGATCATCCCACTGGAAAGAAGCCGCAGCCGGCTTGTCCTTGGCCTGGGGGCGCACGCTCATGAAGATCCCTTTCGTCTCGTCGTTTCGGAATTACCCGATAAATTAAAGCGCCGTGAGTGGAAGCGCAATTGCATTGGGTTCCCCTGGTCAGCTTTCGAGTTTCTCGTTGGAGACGATCTCGATGCCGAAACCGGACAATCCCTTGTAGTCATGCACGGATGAGGTGAGATTGCGGATCGAGGTGACGCCGAGATCGCGCAGGATCTGTGCGCCGACGCCGACCTCGCGCCATTGCCGGTTGCGATCTGCCTCCGCAGTCTGCGTGCCAACGGGCTCAACGGGAACACCCGCCGCGCCGTCGCGCAAGTAGACCAGCACACCGCGGCCAGCGTTCTTGAATTGGCGCAGAACGGCTTCCATGCGCGCCCCACCGGTGAAGATGTCCTTGACGATGTTCGGCTTGTGCAGCCGCGTCAGCACGTTCTTGCCGTCGCCGATGCCGTTATAGACGAAGGCGGCGTGCATGATCTCGTCGAATGGCGAGCGGTAGGCATAGCCCTGCAGCGGGCCGATCGGGCTGTCGGTCGTGAACGTCGCGACCCGCTCGATCAGTTTCTCGCGGGCCTGGCGATAGGCAATCAGATCGGCGATCGTGACGTGCTTGAGCTTGTTGGCGGCGGCAAAGCGGGCCACCTGCTCGCCCTTCATCACCGTGCCGTCGTCGTTCATCAATTCGCTGATCACGCCGACCGGCGGCAGGCCGGCGAGCTTGCAGAGGTCGACCGCGGCTTCGGTATGGCCGGAGCGCAGCAGCACGCCGCCGTCGCGGGCGATCAGCGGGAAGATGTGGCCCGGCCGGGCAAAATCATTGGCGCCGGCATTGGGATTGGCGAGCGCGCGGCAGCAGGAGGCGCGCTCGTCGGCCGAAATGCCGGTACCGCCATCGGGCTTGTAGTCGATCGAGACGGTGAAGGCAGTGGTGTGGCTGGAATCGTTGTGCGCGACCATCGGGTCGAGCCGCAGCCGCTTCGCGTCGTCGGTGGTGATCGGCGCGCAGACGATGCCGGAGGTGTGACGGATGATGAAGGCCATCTTGTCGGCAGTACAGAGCGAGGCCGCGACGATCAGATCGCCCTCGCCTTCCCGATCCTCGTCATCGGTGACGACGACGAGTTCGCCCTTCGCAAAGGCTTGCAACACTTCCTGGATCGTATCGGCCATGTGTCAAAATCTCGCTTCTTGCTGCCAGTGCATTAGCCGGAACCGGCAGCCCGCGCCAGCATCAATCCGCATGGCAGCAGGCATACCAGCATGCATTCCGCCCACCAGCATCTAGGGCAACACCTCGCGCCGCTCGGCGAGCTGCACATCCATCTCGGCGCGCTTCTCTGCCAAGAGACCGGCGTCCGCCGCTTCGATCACCGAGAACAGCTCGCTCGCGTCGCTGATCCGCGTCACCGTCACGTAGTCGGCTCCGGCGGCGTAGAGATCGTTCACGTCAGCCAGGAAATCGGCGGTCGCGACGATCTTGGCGGTCGGATTGAGGCTCCGGACATGGCGGACCAGCTTCTCATTATTGGCGCCGACCAGGAGCGAATCCGGCACGCTCAGGATGATGATCTCGGCCTTGCCGATGCCGGCATGCACCAGCGTATCGACATTGCTGATATCACCATAGATCACCTGCAGGCCGCGGTCTTTCAAGGTCCTGAACACCAGCGGGTTGAAGTCGATGACGCTGATCTGCTCCAGCAGCGCCTCGTTCTGCCGCTCGATCTGGCTGAGCAGGGCGCTGGCGGCGCGAAAAAAGCCGAGGATGACGATCCGGCGGGGCGCGCCGTGGCCGCCCTCGGGGCCATCCGCTTCCACAGGGTGGGCCTGATCGAGGTCGCGAAGCCCGATCCGCTTCAATGGCCCGATCAGGGATCGGGTGATCTCGCCGCTCCTGGTCATCGCGAAGGTGCTGAGCACCGCCAACACCACGAAAGCGAAGGAGGCGGCGCTCGAGGTCGCGGTGGAGATGTGCCCGGCGGCAACGCCGGTCTGGATCACCACCAGCGAGAATTCCGAGATCTGCGCCAGGTTGATCGCCGGCAGCAGGCTGGCCCTCAAGCCCTGCTTCATCAGATAGAGCGGCGTGAACGTCGTGACCAGGCGGCTCACCACGGTGAACGCCGCGATCAGCAGCGCAAGCCCGATCACCGAGAGACCGGGAACCGGGATCGTCATCCCGAGCGCGACGAAGAACAGTGTGATGAAGAAATCGCGCAAGGTGGTGACCTTGGCGGTGACGTCGAGCGCATACGGGAAGGTCGACAGCGATACGCCGGCGACCAGCGAGCCCATCTCGCGCGATAGATGCAGGCGTTCGGCAACCTCGCCGATCAGGAAGCACCAAGCAAGCGCGCCGAGCAGGATCAGCTCGGGGCGGCGTGCGATCTGCTGGAACAGCCGCGGCAGCACGTAGCGGCTGAGCACCAGCGCGGTCGCCACCAGCACGCCGACGCGCACGATCGAGAGCAGGACGATGCCGATCTGGAGGTTGTCGAGGCTCGGCTGCACGGCGAGGAACAGGATCGCGAAGATGTCCTGCAGCACCAATACGCCCAGCGTGATGCGGCCGGGCAGCGTATCGAGCTCGCGCTTCTCGTAGAGCACCTTGACGATGATCACGGTCGAGGAGAGCGCGCAGGCGACGCAGAGATAGAGCGCGTCGAACTTGCCGCCGCCGCCCATCGACAGCCCGATGCCGACGAAAAACAGGATGCCGAGCAGGCAGCCGCCCAGGAGCTGGCCGCCGGCCGCGAACAGGATCACCTTGCCGGCGCGGACGATCTTCTTCAGGTCGATCTCGAGCCCGATCATGAACAGCATGAAGATCAGGCCGAGCTCGGATATGACGCTGATCGATTCCTGGGACTTGACCAGGCCCGTGCCGAATGGACCAATCAAAAACCCGGCGATAAGGTAGGCCAGGATCAGGGGTTGCCGGGAGAAATGAGCTAACAGGCCGAGCACCCAGGCGAACAGGATGCTTAAAGTAATATCACCTATAAGTTCATGCATGTCTTGGGGCTTCTCCTCAGCGCAACCTAGAGACCCAAGCACGGGGGTCAAACGAGCAATCTGTCACATCCGCGCCCTTAGCCTGTTTCTGGCGATTCTGGCATCGCTGACCGCATCCCGCCCCTCTGTGGCGCAAAGCGGCAGCATCGAGCAGGATTTTGCGAGTTCGCTGACGGCTGTTCCCGCCGAGAATCTCGTCGTTTCCGGCTCTTTCTACGTCCCAGTCTATTCCAGTGTTTCGATGAGCCAAGGCAGGCTCAGGGCCGATTTCTCGGTGACATTGAGTGTCCACAACACCTCCGAGACCAAGCCCCTTGTATTGAAGCGGATCGCCTATTTCGACACCGAAGGCAAGCCGGTTGAAAGCTACCTCAAGGCGCCGATCGCGCTGAAGCCGTTCGCAACCATCGAGGTCTTCATCCCCACCTCCGACGTGCGCGGCGGCACCGGCGCCAATTTCGTGGTGGACTGGGCGGCAGCCGGCGAGATCGCTGAACCCGCGGTCGAAGCGCTGATGGTTGGCAGCGTCGGCCCGGGGCACTATGCCTTCATCAGCCAGGGACGACCGATCAGGATCATCAGTAAGAACTAGCAAGAGGGCCATCGACTTTCTCCGGGCCTTCTCAACGACAACAACACGGGAGTGAATGTCCATGTCGTCAGCCCAATTCGATTTCGCGCCGCTGTTGCCCGCCGGCCTGCCGGCACCGGCCGCCAAGTGGACCGGGCTTGCCAAGTACAGCTTTGTCGGCGGCAACAACGATCCGGACGGGGTTCCGGTCGACGGGCTGATTGAGGCGGTCAACGCGGTGCTGAGGCGCGAGGGCAAGGCGCTCGCGACCTATAACCTCGCCCACGGCCCGCAAGGGTATCGGCCCTTGCGCGAATTCCTGATCCATAAGCTCAAGCGCGATGCCGGCATCGACTGCACGGCCGATGACATCTTGATCGTCTCCGGCTCGCTGCAGGCGCTCGACCTCGTCAACCACACGCTGCTGGCGAAGGGTGACACCGTGCTGATCGAGCAGGAGACCTATCAGGGCTCGCTGAACCGGCTCACACGGCTCGGCATCAATGCCGTCGGCATTCCCCTCGACCAGGACGGCATCCGGATCGATGCGCTGGCTGCCGCGCTCGCCGACCACAAGCGGCGCGGCATCACGCCGAAATATATCTACACCATCCCGACCGTGCAGAACCCGACCGGCACGATCCTGCCCGAGAGCCGCCGCGCCGAGATGCTGAAGCTGTCGCGCGACTATGGCGTGCCGATCTTCGAGGACGATTGCTACGCCGACCTCACCTGGAGCGGCGAGCGTCCGCCCGCGATCTATGCCATGAGCCAGCAGGGCGGCGTGATCCATATCGGCTCGTTCTCGAAATCGATCGCGCCCGCCTTGCGCGTCGGCTTCATCGTCGCGCCCTGGGAAGTGATGTCGCGGATGCTGGCGCTGAAGACCGATGCCGGCTCCGGCGCGCTGGAGCAGATGGTGCTCGCCGAATACTGCGCGCCGCATTTTGCGACCCATGTGCCGGAGCTGACGCGCGGCCTGCGCGCCAAGCTCGATACGCTGATGGAGGCGCTGAGCGAGCAGTTCGGCACCGTGGCGGAATTCGAAGAGCCGAAGGGCGGCATCTTTCTCTGGGTCAAGCTTCCGGATCATGTCGATACGCTCAAGCTTTACCAGGCGGCGCTCGCGGCCGGCGTATCGATCAATCCGGGACCGGAATGGTCGACCAACAAGGCGTGGTCCGGCAGCCGGCTGCGGCTGTGCTTCGCGAGCCCCTCGCATCAGCAGATCCGCGAAGGCGTAGCCGTGCTCGCCGACGTCTGCCGTCGCGAATTCGGCGTGCCGACACGCAGCGGCAATATCGAACGCGCGCAAGGCTGAACGCATTCGCTTGCTGAACAGTTGTTCAGGATTCTCCCTAAGTTCCTGCGGAACGTTTCCGCGGGAAGTGCCGTTTAGTTCAGGCACATGGAGGAGGACATCATGAAGAAACTTGCTTGTGTCTTTGCAGCGCTCGGCGCGATTGCCGTTGCAGTTCCGTCGATCGCCAATGCAGAGACCGTCGTAATCAAGCGTGGCGACCATCATCATCACTGGCGCGGCGCCCACGCCGAGATGCGCGGGCCCGGCTGGCATCATCGCCATCACGACAAGGTGGTGATCATCAAGAAGCATCATCACAATTACGGCTACTGAGGCGTGAACAGAATGGCTCCGCAAGGGGCCATTCTTTTTTGCAGCGATCCTGCGTAGGATGGGTAGAGCGGCGCGAAACCCATCGCGATAGAGCGAGCCGCACGATGATGGGTTTCGCGCCGCTCTACCCATCCTACGATTCCCCAAACCTTGCACCGCCGTCGTCCTCGCGAAAGCGGCCCCATAACCACAGGGGAGAGTTCTGATTCAGATTTCAAACAGCCGAGGGGATGTGAGTCCGCATTCTCGCGACGTGAAATGCCCGAGGTTTGCATCGTTTCCGCCCTCCTCGATGTCAGAGGGCGCAGGGAAAGCCGGGTGCTGGTTGCACCCGTGGGTCCCGTGCAACAAAAAGCACGGGGGTAGGACCACAGGTCAACCGAAGCATTCCGGCTTTCCCTGCGCGATGGTGTTACGGTTTCCTTCGCGCTCTCCCCGGTGACCGGGCTTTCTTGCCACCGTCATCTCAAGCGCGAACTTGTTCGCGCGAAAAACTTAGCGCCAGCGTCGGGGCGCCAGGACCACACGACTTCGCCGTCCGTGAGTATCTCGCTCGTCAGTCGTGACACTCACGTCCACCGCATCTCACCGCAACGTTCGTGACGATCGCGAGCCGCCCCTCATCCGCCGTGAGACGCGCGGAGTTAAATCACTGATTTGCCCGACGGCGAAAGCGGAATATTTTTCGCAGCACGGCTGGACAGACTTTGGGCTGATTTGCCCGTCGAGTTGATTTGTCGCACCCAAAGTATCCACGTCGTCATTGCGAGCGGAGCGAAGCAATCCATAGCGCCGCAAGCGGAGGCGTGGATTGCTTCGCGGAGCCTGTCGTCGGGCGCGCGTTCGCGCGACCCGTTGGCTCGCAATGACGGGGCTGCAGCCGGAATGGATTCCGGGCTCGTCCTTCGGACGCCCCGGAATGACGGAGGGAGTCAGATGTGCTCGGCCATGATCTCGCCCGGCCGCGCATCCGGCCGCGGCTCGATATCGACCGACCAGAGGTCGCGGTTGTCGACGTCCTTCAAGGTCACCGTCATCACCCCGGTCGCACCATCGATGTCGACGCGGCCGAAGAATTGCAGGCCGAAGCAGGGAGCGAGGTTGTCTCCCTGCTCTGCGCTGCAGCCTTTCTGATACATCGCTTTGGGGCCGAAAGTGTTGTCGAGCACGCCGGGCGACCAGGTGCCGGCGTGCAGCGGGCCGGAGACGAATTCCCAGAACGGCTCGAATTCCTGGAAGACCGCGCGGTTCGGATCGTAATGATGGGCCGCGGTGTAGTGCATGTCGGCGGTGAGCCAGACCGTGTTGCGGATGCCGGCGCACTTCATGAAAGACAGGAGATCGGCGATCTCGTGCTCGCGGCGCTCCGGAGGGCCGTCGCCGAGCGCGACCGCATCCAGGCTGATAAGGCCGATCGGCAAGTCCGCGGCGATCACCTTCCAGGTGGCGTTGGAGGCGACCAGCTCGCGCTTCAGCCATGCGAGCTGCGCCTTGCCAAGGATGAAGCTGTCGCTGTTGCCATCGCCTTTATTCCACGTGGAATCGCGGTAAGAGCGCATGTCGATGAGGAACACGTCGAGCAGCGGACCATAGGCGATCCTGCGATAGACGCGGCCGTCCTGCGCGGGGGTAGCGCGCATCGGCATGAATTCGTGAAACGCGCGCCGCGCACGCGCCACCAGACGCGAAGAGCCGTCCTCGGCATAGCCGGTCTCATCAGCGCTGCCGATCGGCGACCAGTCGTCGGCAACCTCGTGGTCGTCCCATTGTGCGAACATCGGCACTTCCGCATGGAAGGCGCGGAAGTTTGCGTCACACCAATTGTATTTGTAGTTGCCGCGAAATTGCCCGAGGCTCCTGGCAACCGCCGACTTCTCTTCGGTGACGATGTTACGCCAGAGCGTGCCGTCCGGCAGCCGCAACTCAGATGGCACCGGGCAATCGGCGTAGATGTGGTCGCCGGAATGAATGAAGAAGTCGGGACGGTTCGCCAGCATGGTGCGGTAGCTGCGCAGGCCGCCACGGGAGGGATCGATGCCCCAGCCCTGCCCCACGGTATCGCCGGACCAGACGAAGGAGATCGATTGGCGCATCGTCGGTGCCGTGCGGAAACGGCCGCCCCTCGCCTCGCCCGCAAGTCCGTCGGACGATTCAAAGCGCACCCGATAGAAGATGTCCTGTCCCGGCGGCAGGCCGTCGATGAGGAGCTTTGCGGTGAAGTCGGTTGAAGGCAGCCGTCGCTTGAGGCCGCGCGCAAAATGGTCTTGAAATTCTCGTCGGCTGCGCATTCCACCTGCATCCGCGCGGCCCGATCGACACGCGACCAGATCACAGCGGCATCATCAGAGACGTCACCCGATTGAATCCCGCACCGAAGCTTCGGGCGATCGGCGGCGCGGCTGAGATAAGGCTTTGCGAGAGTGCCGAGACTTGCGAGTGCGGCGGTCGAGCCTGACCGGATCAGAAACTGGCGTCGGGTCAGGCCGCGCCTGGCGCGTGTCGCGATCGCCATCAGGCAGGATCTCCGTCGAATCGCGACGAAGGTTGCCTGTGCTGCTTGACTCCCAGCCTACGGTTTTACGACAGGTGGATGACTCGTGAAAACGCGCTCGTCATGCCCGGGCTTGACCCGGGCATCCACGTCTTGCAGCCGCGCGCGCTCTCGTGGATGGCCGGGTCAAGCCCGGCCATGACGGAGAATGTGTGCGCCAGTGGTGCTCTTAAGACTTTGTCGGGCGCGCCCGTCAACGCCAGTTGCAGATGCCGCCGGAGCGGCAGGGCCAGGTCTGGATGCGGGCGTCGCGGGCCTGGGCGTCGAGCGGGTTGCCGTGGCGGCGGGCAAGCTTGGCGCGGGCGGGAACGCGCCGCTCGGTGCGCACCGACCGCTCAGGCACAGGCGCAGCACGCGCCGCCCTGACCCTTTTCGTCTCTACCGGCTTCGGTTCCGCGACCACATGTGCAGCATCATTGTGATCGCTCTTGGCTTCGACGGGAACCGGTGCGAACTCCGTCGGCGGACCGAGCCGCTTAGGCGACAGCACGGCCTTGGAGAGGTCGAGATTGAAATAGTCGCCGGGGCGATAATCGTCCGCCATCGCCGGGACGCTCAGGACCAGGGCGGCGGTGGCAACGGCGGCCAGAACTGCATTTCTGGAGCTCACCGAACGCCTCCGAAATGACTCCAAGTGGACATGCCCATCATGTAGGAAGCCGGCCGGACAATTCCAGCCGATCCTGTGGGCACGGTTACCGATCAACGAAAACAATGGCCGCAGGTTGCTTCCTGCGGCCCAAGAATAGGCTCAAGAATCAGCCCAAGCACCGGACCGGATCGGAACCTACTCGGCCGCCTGCGCGACCGGCTGACCGATCGCAGCTTCGAGCCGCTGGCACTCCTGGCGATAGCGAGCGACGTTCGCTTCCTTGACGTGGCCGTAGCCGCGTACCAACTCCGCAGCCTTCGCCAGCGCCACCAAGCGCGGCACATCGAGCGGCTTGTTGCCGAGATGGCGCAGGATCATCGCCGAATATTCGCCCGGCAGCGCCCGCTCCATCCGCCGCTCGGCGGTGTAGCCGAAGATATCGAGCGCGGAACCACGCAAGCGTTTCAGCCGCGCCAGCAGCCTGAACGCGCTGAACACCCAGGGCCCGAACTCGCGCTTCCGCAGATGTCCGGTGACCTTGTCGCGACGCGCGAACAGCGGCGGGGCGAGCAGCACCTTCAACCCGGGCTCGCCGTCGAACTGCTCCTTCAACGCCCTTGCGAATTCGCCATCGGTGTAGAGCCGCGCGACCTCGTACTCGTCCTTGTAGGCCATCAGCTTGAACAGGCCTTTTGCAAACGCCTCCGTCAGCTCATGCGAGCCGGGGGCCGCCGCAGTCTCGGCGGCACGCACCCGCGCGACGCTGCGAATAGGCCTCGTCCTGATAGTCGGTGAGGAACTTGGCGCGGAAGGCGATGGTCTCGTCGAGCGTGCGCCGTGCCGGCGCCGCGCTCGACGTTTTGAAGCGCGCGGCGCTGACGACACGTGCCAGGTCGTGCGCCGCGAGCCGGCCCCATGAGAAGGCCATCTTGTTCATGTCGACCGCGGCGCCGTTGAGCTCGATCGCCTTCATCAGCGCCTCCAGCGACATCGGCACCGCACCGCGCTGGAAGGCGAAGCCGAGCAGGAAGGCGTTGGTGGCGATGCTGTCGCCCATCAGCGCTGTGGCAAGGCCGGTGGCATCGAGGATGTCGAGGTCGGACGAGGTGACGGCTTGGCTCAGCGCATCGCGCATCGCGCCCGCCTCGAAATCGATGTCGGGATTCATCACGAAGCTGGCGGTCGGCAGCAGGTCGGCATTGACGATCGCGCGCGTCACGCCGCGTTCGGCGCGGCTCAGCGCCGCGACGCTGGTCGCGACCACGATGTCGCAGCCGAGGATCAGGTCGGCGCCGCCGGCGGCGATGCGGACGCTGGCGAGATCCTCCGCACGCGGCGCGAGCCGGACATGGCTCATGACCGCGCCGTTCTTCTGCGACAGGCCAGTGAAGTCGAGCGTCGAGCACGCCAGGCCCTCGACATGGGCGGCCATGCCGAGCAGCGCGCCGATGGTGATGACGCCGGTGCCGCCGATACCGGTGACGAGAATATTGTAGGGGCCGGACAGCGCCTGCGGCTTTGGCGTCGGCAAGTCCTTAAACAGTGCCGACGGATCGGTAGCGGCGCGGTCGGCCTTGCGCAGCTTGGGATTGTGGACGGTGACGAAGCTCGGGCAGAAGCCCTCGATGCAGGAGAAATCCTTGTTGCAGTTGGACTGGTCGATGCGACGCTTGCGGCCGAATTCGGTCTCGAGCGGCTGCACCGAGACGCAGTTCGATTGCACTGAGCAATCGCCGCAGCCCTCGCAGACGCGCTCGTTGATGAAGACGCGCTTGGGCGGATCGGGATAGAGCCCGCGCTTGCGGCGACGCCGCTTCTCGGCCGCGCAGGTCTGGTCGTAGATCAGGACCGTGAGGCCGGCGATGTCGCGGAGCTCGCGCTGTACGGCATCGAGCTCGCGGCGGTGATGGATGGTGGCGCCAGTGGGGAAATAGTTGGCAGGATATTTGGTGGGATCGTCGGAGACGATGGCGATGCGCTTGGTGCCTTCGGCGGCGACCTGATGCGCAATCTGCGACACGTTGAAGCTGCCTTCGGCGGGCTGACCGCCGGTCATCGCGACCGCATCATTATAGAGGATCTTGTAGGTGATGTTGACGCCGGCGGCGGCCGCGGCGCGCAGTGCGAGCAGGCCTGAATGGGTGTAGGTGCCGTCGCCGAGATTCTGGAAGACGTGCTTCTCGTCGGTGAACGGAGCCTGCCCGATCCAGGCCACGCCCTCGGCGCCCATATGCGAGATGGTGGCGGTGCGGCGCGCCGGGATCGACAGCGCCATGCCGTGACAGCCGATGCCGGCCATGGCGCGGCTGCCTTCCGGGATCTTGGTCGAGGTGTTGTGCGGACAGCCCGAGCAGAAATAGGGCGTGCGCTGCAGTTTTGCGGCGCCGATGCCTTCGGCCGGCCGATCGAAGGCCTCCAGCTTGGCGAGGCGCTGCTCCAGCATCGGACTGCGATGGCCGAGCCTGCGCAGCCGCGCGACGACAGCGGCAGCGACCATGGTCGGCGTCAATTCCCCTTCGCTCGGCAGCAGCACCGCGCCGCTCTCGTCGCGCTTGCCGACCACCGACGGCCGCCTGGAAGCATCCACATTGTAGAGGATGCGGATGAGCTGGTCCTCGATGAAGCCACGCTTCTCCTCGACCACGAGCACGTCCTGCAATCCTTCGGCGAAGGCGCGGGCGCCGGATTCCTCCAGCGGCCATGTCAGCGCGACCTTGTAGATGCGAAGACCGAGCGCTTGTGCCTCGGCGTCGGTGATACCAAGCTCAGCCAGCGCCTGGCGCAGATCGAGATAGGCCTTGCCGGTCGCCATGATGCCGAGCCGCGCCGGCTTGGAGTCGAGCACGATGCGGTCGAAGCGGTTGGCGCGGGCAAAGGCGGCGACGGCCTGCATCTTCGGGCCGTGCAGGCGGCGCTCCTGTTCGAGCGGCGCATCCGGCCAGCGGATGGAAAGGCCATCCGGCGGCATCTCGAAATCATCCGGCGTGATGATGCGGATGCGGTCGGGATCGCTGATGATCGAGGCCGAGCTCTCCACCGTCTCCGAGATCGCCTTGAAGCCGACCCAGCAGCCGCTGTAGCGCGACAAGGCGAAGCCAAGGATGCCGAGGTCGAGATAGTCCTGCAGCGTGGCCGGATTGACGACCGGCATCAGCGCCGATGCGAACACCTGCTCGCTCTGATGCGCCAGCGTCGAGGACTGGCAGCCATGGTCGTCGCCGGCGAGCGCGATCACGCCGCCATTCCGCGACGTGCCGGCGGAATTGGCGTGCTTCAGCGCATCGAGCGAGCGGTCGACGCCGGGGCCCTTGCCGTACCAGATGCCGAACACGCCATCGACCTTGGCGCCCGGAAACATGCCGACCTGCTGGCTGCCCCACACCGCGGTCGCGGCCAGATCCTCGTTGAGGCCGGGGACGAAGGCGATGTCATGCTGCTTGAGGAAAGATTTCGCCCGCCACAATGTGTGGTCGTACATCCCGAGCGGCGAGCCGCGGTAGCCGGAGATGAAACCCGCTGTGGTGAGTCCCTGCGCACGATCGCGTTCGCGCTGCAGCATGGGAAGCCGCACCAGCGCCTGGGTACCGGAAAGAAAGATGCGTTTGACGTCCAACCGGTACTTGTCGTCCAGGCCAACTTCCATCAGCGACATGCTTCGCTCCCCGTTCGTGCAAGCTTTTTATGGCTGCATAAAATGCACCGTTTTGCTATGCGTTGAAGGGCCTGCATTCATGGCCTGACAGCATATCTCCCGCCCCCTTGCCGGCCCCGCGCATCTTTGAAACGCTATCGTCAACGGGGAGAACCCCGATGGACAAGAACGAAAAGCGGGAGTGAAGCAGAGATGCGCCTTCAAGATCGTGTCGCCATCGTCGTCGGCGCCGGCCAGAGTCCCGGCGAGGGCATCGGCAACGGCCGCGCCACCGCGCTCACTTTCGCGCGCGAGGGCGCCAAGGTGCTGTGCGTCGACCACCATTTGGATTCGGCGCAGGAGACCGTCGACATGATCGCGGCGAAGGGCGGCACCGCTGTCGCCTTCAAGGCCGACGTGACGAAGAACGCCGAGATCAAAGCGATGGTGGCGGACGCGCATCGGCGCTGGGGCAAGGTCGATATCCTGCACAACAATGTCGGCGTCAGCCTCGCAGGCGGCGATGCCGAACTGCTCGAGATCAGCGAAGAGGCGTTCGACCGCTGCGTCGCGATCAACCTCAAGAGCTGCATCCTCGCGGCCAAGCATGTGATCCCGATCATGCGCGCGCAGAACAGCGGCGCCATCATCAATATCTCCTCGATGGCGGCGATCACGACCTATCCTTACGTCGCCTACAAGGCGACGAAATCGGCGATGATCGCCTTCACCGAACAGCTCGCCTATCAGAACGCGCAATACGGCATTCGCGCCAATGTGATCCTGCCCGGCCTGATGAACACGCCGATGGCGGTCGACACCCGCGCCCGCGAATTCAACAAGAGCCGCGCGGAAGTCGAGGCCGAGCGCGACAGCAAGGTGCCGCTGCGCCAGAAGATGGGCACCGGCTGGGACGTCGCCAACGCCGCGCTGTTTCTGGCGTCAGATGAGGCGAGTTTTATTACGGGTGTCACATTGCCTGTGGATGGGGGTGCCAGCGTACGGCGCGGTTGACTGCTTTACCTCGCCCCGCTCTTGCGGGGAGAGGTCGGCGCGCAGCGCCGGGTGAGGGGTCTCTCCGCGAACGCATTTCTCTCAAAACCTAAGATGCGGAGACTCCCCTCACCCCGCCCCTCTCCCCGCAAGAGCGGGGCGAGGGAGAAGGGGCAGCACGGCTGTATCATCTGGTTAAGATTCAATGGATGGCTTGAAAATATTGAAGAATTCCAGCCACACGATGATGTGACGGTCTATCCCCGTAATTCGAAATCCTGACTCGTTCTGGTCGCATGTTCTTCACGAGCGCTGGGTAATACGCGCCCCGTCGATGGTTAACGAATCCGAGGGACCATGAACGACGAATTTGACTACGAGCTGACAACCGATCAGTGGGAAGTTCTCAAAGCGTTGCGTGCACCTGCAGCAAACCCTTCGAGAATAAGCAGGTTTGCGGTCGAAAGCCTGATCACGCTCGGGCTCGCCGCGATGCGGGGCGATTCGCTCGCGTTAACACCTGCCGGACGCAAGGTGCTGGTGCGCGGCTCGTCGAAACTGCTGCAGGACCTCGCCGCTTGAGGTGAGGACCGCAGCGGGATAATTTTTCCTCGAAACCATCCCGCTTCATCTTTTTGTAATGCGTGATCACGCTCCGGGCCCGCGCGGCGTCATGCCGCGTGGGCCTTTGTTGGAATGGTCGCTTCGCCGTGATGCGTCAGCGGCTTCATGCCGGTGGCGCTGCGGAGCAACACATAGAAGACCGGCGTCAGGAACAGACCGAAGATCGTGACACCGATCATGCCGGAGAACACTGCGACGCCCATCGCGCGACGCATCTCCGAGCCGGCGCCGGTCGACAGCACCAGCGGCAGCACGCCCATGATGAACGCCATCGACGTCATCAGGATCGGGCGAAGCCGCAAGCGGCTCGCCTCGATCGCGGCGCGGATCGGCGAACGGCCGGCGAATTCCAACTCGCGCGCGAACTCGACGATCAGGATCGCGTTCTTCGCCGACAATCCCACCAGCACAATCAAGCCGATCTGGGTGAAGATGTTGTTGTCGCCGCCGGAGAGCCAGACGCCGAACATCGCAGCCAACAGTCCCATCGGCACGATCATGAGGATCGCGAGCGGCAGCGTCAGGCTTTCATAGAGCGCAGCCAGCACCAGGAAGACCAGGAGGATCGCGAGCGGGAAGACCCAGAGGCCGGAATTGCCGGCGATGAACTCCTGATAGGTCAGGTCGGTCCATTCGAAGGCAAAACCCGGCGGCAGCACTTCGGCGGCGATCCGCGTCGCCGCTTCCTGCGCCTGGCCGGACGAATAGCCGGGCGCCGCAGCGGCGTTGATGTCCGAGGACAAAAAGCCGTTGTAGCGGATCGCGCGCTCTGGCCCTGCGCTCTGCCGGATCTTCAGCAGCGCCGATAGCGGCACCATGTCGCCGGAGGCCGAACGCACCTTCAACTGCCTGATGTCGTCGGCGCGGGCGCGGAACGGCGCGTCGGCCTGGACATAGACTGAGTACGTACGACCGAATTTGTTGAAGTCGTTGACGTAGTACGAGCCCAAATAGATTTGGAGCGTGTTGAACACCTCCGTCACGGGCACGCCGAGCTGCAGCGCCTTGGTGCGGTCGATGTCGGCATAGAGCTGGGGAACGTTGACCTGGAAGCTCGAGAACAGGCCGGCGATCTCCGGCGCCTTCGACATCGCCGCCATGAACGCCTTGGTCGCCTCGTTGAGCGCGTCATAGCCGAGGCCAGCGCGATCCTCGATCTGCAGCTTGAAGCCGCCGATGGTGCCGAGACCGTTGACCGGCGGCGGCGGGAACATCGCGATGAAGGCTTCCTGGATGCCGGCATATTTCTTGTTGAGCTCGGCGGCGATCGCATTGCCGCTGAGCGAAGCGTCCTTGCGCTCGTCGAACGGCTTCAGCGTCGAGAACACGATGCCGGCGTTGGAGGAGTTGGTGAAGCCGGAGATCGACAGACCCGGGAACGCCACGGAGCTTTCGACGCCGGGCTGCGTCAGCGCGATGTCGCTCATCTTGCGGATGACCTCCTCGGTGCGATCCAGCGTCGCGCCGTCGGGCAGCCGCGCGAAGCCGACCAGATACTGCTTGTCCTGGCCGGGAACGAAGCCGCTCGGCACCTGCTTGAACAGCACGGCGGTGACGCCGATCAGGAGCACATAAACGCCCATCACGGCGGCCTTGCCGAAGATCACCTTGGTGACGCTGCGGCCGTAATTCTCCGAGGAGCGCGTGAAGATGCGGTTGAAGCCCCGGAAGAACCAGCCCAGCCCCTTGTCCATGATCAGCGTCAGCCTGTCCTTGGGCTCGTGATGGCCCTTCAGCAGCAGCGCCGAGAGCGCCGGCGACAGTGTCAGCGAGTTGATCGCCGAGATCACGGTCGAGATCGCGATCGTCAACGCGAACTGCTTGTAGAACTGACCGGTGAGGCCGGAGATGAAGGCGAGCGGCACGAACACCGCGATCGGGACCAGCGCGATCGCGATGATCGGGCCGGACACTTCCTTCATCGCCTGGTAGGTGGCCTCCCGCGGCGACAGGCCGGACTCGATATTGCGTTCGACGTTCTCGACCACGACGATGGCGTCGTCGACGACGATGCCGATCGCGAGCACCAGGCCGAACAGGCTGAGCGCGTTGATGGAGAAGCCGAACACATGCATCACCGCGAAGGTGCCGACGATCGACACCGGCACCGCGAGCAGCGGAATGATCGAAGCGCGCCAGGTCTGCAGGAACAGGATCACCACCAGCACGACCAGCACGATCGCTTCCAACAGCGTGTGCACCACCGCCTCGATCGAGGAACGCACGAACTGCGTGGGATCGTAGACGATCTTGAAGTCGACGCCATCGGGCATGTTCTTCTTGATCTCGGCCATGGTGGCGCGGACCTTGGTGGAGATATCGAGGGCGTTGGAGCCGGGCGCCTGGTTGATCGGGATCGCGACCGCCTGCTTGTTGTCGAGCAAAGAACGCAGGCCGTATTCGGAGGCGCCAAGCTCGATGCGCGCAACGTCACGCAGCCGTACCACCTCGCCGCGCGCGCCGGTCTTCACCACGATCTCACCGAACTGCTCTTCGCTGGCGAGCCGGCCCTCGGCGTTGACGGAAAGCTGCAGGTCGATGCCCTTGACGCTGGGCGAGGAGCCGACCACGCCGGCGGCGGCTTCGACATTCTGCGCCTGGATCGCCCTGACGATATCGCTCGCGGTCAGGCCGTGCTCGGCGGCCTTCTGCGGATCGACCCAGACCCGCATCGAATAGTCGCCGGCGCCATAGAGCTGGACGTCGCCGACGCCGTCGATCCGCGCCAGCCGGTCCTTGACGTTGAGCACTGCGTAGTTGCGCAAATACGTCATGTCGTAGCGGTTGTTCGGCGACAACAGATGCACCACCATGGTGAGGTCGGGCGAGCTCTTCTTGGTGATGATGCCGAGCTGGCGCACCACCGCCGGCAGGCGCGGCTCGGCCTGCTGCACGCGGTTCTGCACGAGCTGCGTCGCCTTGTCGGGGTCGGTGCCGAGGCGGAAGGTCACCGTCAGCGTCATCGCGCCGTCGGTGGTCGCCTGGCTGCTCATATAGAGCATGTTCTCGACGCCGTTGATCTGCTCCTCGATCGGCGTGGCGACCGTTTCCGCGATCACCTTCGGATTGGCGCCGGGATAGGTGGCGCGCACCACGACCGAAGGCGGCACGACATCGGGATATTCCGAGATCGGCATCGCGAGCAGCGAGATCAGGCCGGCGAGGAAAATCAGGACCGACAGCACGCCTGCAAAGATCGGGCGGTCGATGAAAAATTTCGAGAGATTCATGGGTGTGCCCCCGCCTGTGCGGAGCCTTCCAATGCGATCAATTCAGGAGTTGGGGAGTTTCTCCTTCTCCCCGCACGCGGGGAGAAGGTCGGGATGAGGGGAGCTTCCGCAAACACGGTGAGAGATAGACTCGTGGAAAGGTTCCCCCTCACCCGGATCGCATCTTCGATGCGATCCGACCTCTCCCCGCGAGCGGGGCGAGGTGGAGTCCGGCGGATCGATCGAGCGCCAAGTCATCACGCATCACTGCTGCGCCAGATGCTGATTGTTGCTACCGGCAGCGGCCTGCTGGGTGCCCCGCGCGCCCATTTCGGCGATCTCCAATTTCAGGAGAGCGCCGGGGCGCACGCGCTGCAGGCCATTGACGACGATGCGCTCGCCCGACTTCAGGCCCGAGGTGACGATACGCAGGCCGTCGACGGTGCCGCCGAGCGCGACCGGACGGTAGACTGCGCGGCTATCCTCGCCGACCACCATCACGAATTTCTTGTCCTGGTCGGTGCCGATCGCGCGCTCATCAACCAGCACAAGCGTCTGCTTCTGCGGCTGGCCCATGCGCACGCGGGCGAACTGACCCGGGATCAGGCGGCCGTCTTCATTGCGGAACACCGCCCGCACGCGGATGGTGCCGCTCTGGCCGTTGACCTGGTTGTCGATGAGCTGGATATGCCCCTTGGCGGTGGTGCCGCCGGACGTCGTCATCTCCACCGGGATCCGGTCGAGATTGCCGCGCGTGCCGGAGGCATCTGCGATCGAGTTCAGCGCGCGCAGCACCACCTCTTCGTCGGCGTCGAAGCTGGCATAGATCGGATTGACCGAGACCAGCGAGGTCAACACCGGCGACGCGGTACCGGCCGCGACGAGATTGCCGACGGTGACCTCGAATTTGCCGACGCGGCCGTCCACGGGAGCGCGCACTTCGGTGTAGTCGAGATTGAGCTTTGCGGTTTGCAGCGTCGCTTCGGCGGCCTTGACGTTGGCGATGGCTTCGCGATTGGCATTGTCGCGCTGGTCATAGTCACGCCGGGTCACGACCGCGTTGCCGACGAGTTGCGCGCCGCGTTCGAGCTCGCTTGTGGTGAAGACCACACGCGCTTTGGCGGCCTCGAGCTGCGCCTTGGCCTTGTCGACCTCCGCGGCGTAAGGCGCGGGATCGATCTTGAACAGGACATCGCCGGCCTTCACCAGCGAGCCTTCGGTGAAGTTGGTCGCCAGGATCGCGCCGGCGACACGCGGCCGCAGCTCGACACGGTCGATGGCCTCGAGGCGGCCGGAGAAATCGTCCCACAGATTGGCCTGTCGGGGCTCGATGGCCGCAACCGTTACGGCGACAGCCTGCTCAGGCGCCGTGGCCGCGCTGGTCGCCTGCGCGGCATAAAAATATCGGCCGGAAAGAACCGATCCGGCCGCCGCGACGGCGCCAACGATCACAATACCGCCAACGATGCGTCGGAATCGGCCAGAACGGGGGGTAATACGGGCGGGGGGCATTTGCGCGCTCCATAATGTAGTGAGCGCTACAAATGTGGATCTGGACGCCGGTCCGCAAGATACTTATGTAGCGGATGTTAAGAAATTTTCAGGGAGCACGCAATGGCGATGGGCAGGCCCCGGGCGTTCGACGCCGACGCGGCGCTGGACCAGGCGATGGAAGTGTTCTGGCGGCACGGCTATGAGGGCGCGACGATCGCGCAACTCACTGAAGTTATGGGCATAAATCCGCCGAGCCTGTACGCGGCCTTCGGCAGCAAAGAGGGCCTGTTGAAGGCTGCGCTCGATCGTTATAGCGCCAAACGCGCCTGCTGGATGGAAGAAATCGTGAGCGCGCCGACCGCCCGCGGGGTGGCCGAGCGCATGCTGATGGGCACCGCCGATACCCAGACCGACCCGGCCAACCCACCCGGCTGCCTGCTGGTCCAGGGCGGTCTTGCCTGCGGCACCGGCTCGGCAAACGTTCCATTCGAACTCGCCGCCCATCGGGCGCAGACCGAAAACCAGCTCCGCGAGCGCTTCGTCAGGGCGAAGGCCGAGGGCGACCTGAAGGAAACCGCTGACCCCGCCGCGCTCGCGCGCTATCTCTCCGCAGTCATCGCCGGCATGGGCGTGATGGCCTCGTCGGGCGCCGACCGCGAGGCACTGCGGCAGGTCGCCGCGGTATCGGTGAAGGCGTTCGAGGAGCAGAGTAATTCGTAAGTCGCCTGCCCCGCTCCGTCCGCTCAGCTTGAACCTCTGCCGGGTTTGATCCGAGAATGGTGCGAGCCTGACCGGGTTGGGGAGTGACCGGCGATGAAGCATTGGAGCCGCTGGCTGCCAGGTCTCGACGCCATCCGTCGATATGAAGGGGCGTCGCTCCGCCACGATGTCTTCGCCGGGCTCGTGCTGGCGACCATGCTGGTCCCGGTTGGGATTGCCTACGCGGAAGCATCGGGCTTGCCCGGCATCTACGGTCTGTACGCAACGATCGTACCGCTGCTGGTCTACGCGCTGTTCGGGCCCAGCCGCATCCTTGTGCTGGGACCGGACTCGGCTCTCGCAGCCGTCATCCTCGGCGTCGTCGTTCCGCTGTCGGGTGGCGATCCTCTGCGCGCCGCAACCTTGGCCGGCGCAATGGCGATCGTATCCGGGACGGTATGCATTCTGGCAGGCATCGCGCGTCTGGGTTTTGTGACCGAGCTTCTCTCCAAGCCGATACGCTACGGTTACATGAACGGAATTGCCCTGACCGTGTTGGTCAGCCAACTGCCAAAGCTGTTCGGTTTCTCCATCGAGAGCGAAGGACCGTTACGGAGCTTGTGGGCAATCGGCGATGCGATCCTTGAAGGCAAGACCAACTGGATCACGTTCGGGATTGGACTCGGCAGCTTGATCATTATTCTCCTGCTCCGGAACAACAAGCGTCTGCCAGGTGTCCTGATTGCAGTGGTCGCGGCGACGCTCATCGTCGGTGCGCTGGGTCTCGGGTCGCATTACGGCGTCACCGTTCTGGGTCCTCTTCCGCAGGGGTTGCCGGGCTTCGCCGTTCCCCTGATCGGCACCAATGACATAGTGCCGGTCGTGCTCGGCGGCTCTGCCGTCGCGCTGATATCGTTCGCCGACACCAGCGTGCTGTCGCGCGCCTTTGCCGCACGATTGGGCACGCACGCCGATCCCAACCAGGAGATGGTGGGCCTTGGCGCGGCCAATCTGGCAGCCGGCTTTTTCCAGGGCTTTCCGATCAGCAGCAGCAGTTCGCGGACGCCGGTTGCCGAAGCCGCCGGCGCCCGCACCCAACTGACTTGTGTCGTCGGGGCGCTGGCCATCGCCCTTCTTCTGCTGGCAGCACCAAACCTGCTTCAGCATTTGCCCAACGCTGCGCTCGCCGCCGTCGTCATCGCCGCCGCGATCGGGTTGTTCGAGGTCACCGACCTCAAACGGATCTATCGCATCCAGCAATGGGAGTTCTGGCTGTCGATCGTCTGCTTTGTCGGTGTGGCCGCGCTCGGGGTGATTCCGGGAATTGGCCTCGCAATCGTCATCGCCATCGCCGAGTTTCTATGGGACGGGTGGCGCCCGCACTCGGCCGTGTTGGGCCGCGCCGACCGCGTCAAAGGTTATCACGACATCAGCAGATATCCGGACGCACGCCAGATCCCCGGGCTGGTGCTGTTTCGGTGGGACGCGCCTCTGTTCTTCGCCAACGCCGAATTCTTCAATGAGCGCGTTCTGGACGCCGTGGCGAAATCACCGACGCCCGCGCGTTGGCTGGTCGTTGCCGCCGAGCCGGTCACCAGCGTGGACGTCACCGCCGGCGATACACTTGCCAAGCTGGACGAGACGTTGCACGCGCGGGGTATCGAGCTTCGTTTTGCGGAGCTCAAGGATCCCGTAAAGGACAAGCTGAAGAAATTCGGATTATTGGCGCAGCTTGGTGAGGACAGCTTCTTCCCGACCGTCGGCGCCGCCGTTTCCGCCTACCTGGACATCAACAGTGATGTGGAATGGGAGGACTGGGAAGACCAAGCCGGCCGCTAGAGTGTGTGCTCACAAAGGCGCACATGTCAGCTTCTGACGACCAAGCGGAAATCTTATGATCAGTCGGAGCATTACCGCTCGTGACCCAAAGCGGACGTAAACCTTCGCCAGCTACTGAGCTTCAACGTATCGGATGATGCTCTGATTCTGGACGTTCGCGACCAATTCATCCGTGCGGGATAAAAGCCGACGTAGCAAGGGCGACGGATTTGCCTGATTGTATCCCAAGGCCAAATCGACCGTTGGAGTGCCGCCCTCAAGCGCTCTGGCGACGACGTTCGGTGCAAGCATGTTCTGCGCATAGAGCGGGACGAGGCTAATTCCGCCCGTGGAGGCCACGAGCGACATGGCCGATGATATGTTTTCACCTTCATACTTCGCCTTGAGGGTAATGCCGACTCGGGCTGCGTAGTTCTGTATGACATCCTGCAAGACCGGCGATGTTCTTGCCGAGCTGACATAGATCTCGCGGGCGAGATCCTGCGGACGAATCTTCTTCCGTGATGCCAAGCGGTGTTCGGCCGGCAGCACGGCAATTAAGGGCTCCTTTGCCAATATCTTGAAAACGACGCCGTCGTTGTCTTTTTCCGGACGAAGGAAAGCGATGTCCAGCTTTCCCCGCATCAATGCCAGTGCGAGTTCTGGCGAAGATTGCGTACTGAGCGTCACGTCGACATCGGGTGCTTCCTCGCGGAGCATACGCAGCAGCTGAGGGAGCCACATCACCTCCAGCCCGACGAGAAAACCCATCGAAAGGACGGGCCGTTGCGGTTGCGCTGTTTGTCGGGCGCCCTCCGTTGCGGCCGCAACCTGCAGCAGCGCCAGCCGCGCGTGATCAAGAAATACCCTTCCGGCGGCCGTCAGCGTCACGCCTCGCGCCTGGCGCTCCAATAGCTGGACGCCGACTTCGGCTTCTAGATCGCGGATCTGTCGGCTCAGCGATGGCTGCGAAGTGTTCAGTCGCCGCTGGGCGGCGGTCAGCAGGCTGCCTTCTTCAGCGACGGCAATGAAATAGCGCAGATGCCGGAGCTCCATGATCCCTCGTATGTCTTCCAGGCATAGCTTGAAGCCTACAAGGTCTTGGTCAGGAGCCAAAGAGGGATTTACCGTTTCGTAGTCTTCAACCAAGAAAAGGACAACGAACAATGTCTTCGCCGAAGCCTCGTATCGTCTTCAGCAAAGTGATCCCAGCACTCCTGGCCGATAGGCACGGCGTGATCGCAATTCGGTACGGCCTCAACAATTCTGCAGCGCGATCGAGAGTGATTTCCCTCATTTAGCGGGAAATGCGCGCGAACGCGCAAAAGCGGCGAATAGCGCCGCGCCGGAGCCGCCGACAACGCGTCGGCGATCGGGTGTTGCCACGGCAACGGGTTCGCCGGCGAGGCCGCTGAACATCGTGTCTTTTGGAAAGCCAGGAGGCGCGATCTGTGGCCTGATCAGCTCGGGCTCGCTTGCTTTCTTTAGACACCCGTCCGCTAACCTTTGAATAAATCCAATAGCGCAGATGGAGCACCTCGATGCCCAAGATCACGACGACAGACGGCGTAAAAATCTTCTACAAGGATTGGGGATCGGGTCAGCCGATCGTTTTCAGCCATGGTTGGCCGCTGACAGCGGACGACTGGGATGCCCAGATGACGTTCTTCCTTCATCACGGGTATCGGGTGATCGCCCATGACCGACGCGGCCACGGCCGGTCCGACCAGCCCGGCACCGGCAACGACATGAACCATTGGGTTGCCGACCTCGCGGCTTTGACTGAGCATCTCAACCTGCGCGACGCGATCCACATCGGCCACTCCACAGGCGGCGGTGAGGTGGCTCGCTATGTCGCTCGGCACCAGGATCGCGTCGCGAAGGCGGCGCTGGTCGCTTCGCTGACGCCGAACATGTACCGGAGCAAGGACAACCCGTCCGGTCAACCGCCGGAGTGGTTCGAAGCGATTCGGGCAGGCGTGCTGGGCAACCGGTCGGAGTTTTACCGTTTCGTCCCTGAGAATCCGTTCTACGGCTACAACCAAGAAGGGGCGAAGCCTTCGGAGGCGATCATTGCGAACTGGTGGCGCCAAGGCATGGCCGGCGGTGCCCTCGCTCATTACGCAACCGTCGACTCTTGGCTCGAAGATTATACCGAAGACCTCAAGAAGATCACCGTGCCGGTGCTGGTGATGCACGGCCAGGCTGATCAAGTCGTCCCGTTCGCAAGTTCAGTGCCGCGTGCGGTCGATTTACTTAAGAACGGCTCGCTGAAGACTTATGCCGGCTATCCCCATGGCATGCTCACCACGCATGCGGATGTCCTCAACCCCGACCTACTCGCGTTCATCAGGTCTTGACCCGGCATCTCTCCTCCGTCAATCGCCTTCCCGCACGAAGGAGATGCCGTTTGTAAGGCGGCGTCTCCTTCCAGTTCACGACACGGTATGCGACTGCCGCTTTTGGCCCAACTCGGACCTCTGGTGAGGTCAGCTATCGCACCGCTATCAGGGGTACAGCGGACCTCAAAGCGCCTTGATCTGCGGCGCGGAGGTTTCGTCCTGGTGTCTCGCGCACCGATGCAGTTCGGGCTGATCCATGATTCAGACCGCCTGATCCAGTGCAGCCTCGTCGCCAGACCATTGCCAGCGTCCGCCGCCGGCGCGCTTGGCGGCGTAGAGCGCGCGGTCGACCTGTTCGAGCAACGTGCCGGCCGTAGCACTGGAGGCAAGCTCGGTCACCAGAATGCCGGCGCTGGCGCCGATCCGTGCCGGCTCGTGCGAGACAAAGAAGGGCAGCGACAGCGCCTCGACCACGCGCTTGGCGAGCGCCGACGCGGCATCGTTCCCGGCCGGCCCCTCTTCCACCGAACGCAGCAGCATGAATTCATCGCCGCCAAAGCGGGCAACGGTGCCCTGCGGTCCGATGCATTGGGTCAATCGTTCGGCGACCTGGCGGAGCAGCGCGTCTCCGGCGTGATGGCCGAGGCGGTCATTCACCGATTTGAAACCATCAAGATCGATGGCGATGATGGCGATGCGCCCCGCCGCCTGCTCCAGCGCCGAGAGAAACGCGACACGATTCGGTAATCCGGTGAGGAAATCATGATGGGCCTGGCGCGCCAGCGCCTGCTGGGCCTCCAGCCGCTCGATGAAGGCCTTGCTGAGATGGCGAGAGGCCTCGCGCAGTGTGATCCAGAACAGGAACAGCATGCAGGAGCCGAGCTTGTAGGCGAGCTCCGGCCGCAGCAGACCCGCCACGATGGTCGGCGCAAACAGCACGGCCGATGCCGACAGCACGATCCAAGGACGCACTGCCGCGCGCGACACCATGCCGACGCAGAAGGACATCGACAGTCCGAAGCTGATCCACGCCCCGGCCGCATCGCCGAGCCGGAGCGCGCGGTATGACAGTAAGCCGAGCCCCACCGAGAACGCCACCGCGCCGATGCCGTAGATGTGCTCCCAGCGCAGCACGTCCTGGTCGGAAAAATTCGTCGATCGCAGCTTATAGAGATGCAGGCTGTACAGCCGGGCGCCAGCGGTGATCAGAATGAGACAGGAAATCAAGGCATAGCCGATATCGCCGCTGACCAGGGCAAGCGCGATCGCACCGGTGCCCGATGTCACGGTGATCGCCATGACTTGCGGCATCGACGTGTACAGCAATTTGATCAGTTCGCGGCGAATGCCTGGCTGCACGGCGCTGGACAAGGCTGTCAGTCTCATGGACCGGCACCATGCCGTGGAGTTGCTAAGAAACGGTGAGGCGGATTGGTCCGGGTCGTTGCGGTCCCGCGATAGGCTTAAGGGAGCATCAAGGCGGACGCAGCCGCAGCAGGAGTTGCGTTCTGGAACAAGCACACCGCCGTCATTCCGGGATGCGCCGCAAGGCGCAGGCCCGGAATCCATCGGGCCGCATGCACTGGCGGAGAAATGGATTCCGGGTTCGATGCTTCGCATCGCCCCGGAATGACGATGGTGAACTTTTGCGCACGTGCGCAGGCCGCGGTTCGCGCGTCACCACATCGTCTGGCGGGCGCGCTCTGGCCATTCGCGGTCGTAGGTTTCGCCGCCGACCTTGTCCTCGCTCATGCCGGCGAGGATCTGGCCCGGAGTCGGCAACGTCCTGGGATCGACGCGCTTGTCGGGATTCCAGAGGTCGGCGCGGACGATCGCGCGGGCGCACTGGAAGTAGATCTCGTCGACGGTCATGACGATGACGGAGCGCGGCGCCTTGCCTTCCATCTTGAAGGAGGCAAGCAAATCGGGATCGATGGAGAGATGGGCACTGCCGTTGACGCGCAGCGTGGTGCCGGAGCCGGGGATCAGGAACAAGAGCGCGACGCGCGGGTCGCGGACGATGTTGCGGAGCGAATCGACGCGGTTGTTGCCGCGGCGGTCTGGCATCATCAGCGTCTTCTCGTCATGGATGCGGACGAAGCCCGGCAGGTCGCCGCGCGGCGAGCAATCGATGCCTTCGGGACCGACGGTGGCGAGCGCCGCGAACGGCGACGTCTCGATCAGGATGCGATAGGGCGGCGTGACGCGATCGGCGAGCTTGACGGTGGAAGCATCGTTGGGGAAGCCGTAGATCGCCTCCAATTGCTCGATCGTCGCGATATTTGTCATCGGCTTCCCTTGTTTACTCGTCCCAGCGGCTGCCCTTGATGATCCGCGCGAGCTGGCCCGCGTGATAGTCGGCGGTGCCGACATTGACGATGGTGAAGTCGGGAGCGGCCGTCGTCTCATCGACGGTGCGGCCGAGCCGATGCTCGATCCGTCCGTCGCTCACGCGTCCGCGCATTGCGAGCCGTTCGGCCAGCACGTTCGTTGGCGCGGTGATCTGGACCACGACGACATTGGCGTAGGCGCGGCGGGCTACCGATATCACCGTGCGCGAGACGTTGGCGATCACGGTGCGGCCGGCGCGCAGATCCTCGTCGACCGCGCGCGGCAGCGCATAGCTGTGGCCATGTGCCTCCCAATGCATGGCATAGTCGCCGCGCGCGACTGCCTCGGCAAACGCGTCCGCGCTGACCTCCTCATTGTCCTCGGAGGCCGAGGAGGCGCGCGTGATCACGCGGCGCGCGAAGACGGCATTGCCGTCTTCGGCACAGGCCGCCTTGGCGAGCCCGAGCAGCGTATCCTTGCCGGCGCCGCTCGGGCCGACCACCAGCACCAGGCGGCCGGGGCCGATGGCTATGGGTGTGTCGATTGCGATTGCCTGTGCGTCCGTCATGCGACCCGCTCCCCTTCCCGCCAGACACTGCGCACCACCGGGAGGTCGCGCGCGATGTGCACGCGGATCAGGTCGGCGCGCTTGCCGACCGCGATCTCGCCGCGGTCCGTGAGCCCCACCGCCTCGGCCGCCGTCTTCGTGACCGTGCGCACCGCGGAGGCGAGATCGATCGCCGGGATATGCCGCGGCAATTGCAGCGCCGCCATCAACAGGCTCGAAGGAATGTAGTCGGACGACAGGATATCGAGCAACCCCTCGCGGGCGAGATCGACGGCGGCGATATTGCCGGAATGCGAGCCGCCGCGCACCACGTTGGGCGCGCCCATCAGGATGTCGATGCCGGCCGCGTGCAGGCCGCGGGCGGCTTCCATCGTGGTCGGGAATTCCGCGACCGAGACGCGGTCGCGCACGGCGTCGACGACGTTCTCCTCGGTGGTGTCGTCGTGGCTCGCGAGCGGGATGTTGTATTCATGCGCGAGCGCGACGATGGCACGCATGTTGGTGGCGGCATAGGCCTTTTGGTTGGCGAAACGCCGGGCGAAGAGCTCGTCGAGCTGGGCGTCGGTCATGCCGCCGCCCTTGCCGCGATAGTAGTCGCGCAGCTTCACTTCGTCGCGGAACTGGCGCTGGCCGGGGGTGTGGTCCATCAGCGACATCAGGCGGACGTCGGGCCGGTCGATCAGCTCTTTCGCCTCGGCCACCACATCGGGCATCGGGATTTCGCAGCGCAGGTGCAGGAAGTGATCGGCACGGAGCAGATTGCCCTCGCGGGCCGCCGAGATCGCCGCCGCCAGAATGCCGGCACGGCCATCGACGTCCTCTGCACCGTCCTCGCGCCAGACCCGGAGCGAGTCGAGGACAGTGGTGATGCCCGAGGTCGCAAGCTGCGCGTCATAGGAGATGACGGAGGCAACCGGATCCCAGAACACTTTCGGGCGCGGCACGTAATGGGCTTCGAGGTGATCGGTGTGCAGCTCGATCATGCCCGGCATGATGAGATCGCCGCCGGCATCCTCGCTGCCATCGGGGGCGCTCCCCTCACCGAATTCGGCAATGCGGCCATCGGCGAGCGCGACCCAACCGCGCTCGATGACGCGATCGGCCAGCACAAGGCGCGCATTGCCGATGATGGTCTCTCTTGCGGTCATCTCACCCCTCTCATGCCGCCGCAGCGAATGACGTGACATCCACGATTCGGTCTGCAATCAGATGACGGATTTCATCGTCATGCACGATCGCGACCATTGCGACGCCGCGGCGTTTCTTCTCGCCAATCAGTTCTACCACCACGGCGCGGTTGGCCGCATCGAGCGAGGCCGTCGGCTCGTCCAGCAGCAGGATCGGCAGATCGGACACGAAGCCGCGGGCGATGTTGACGCGTTGCTGCTCGCCGCCGGAGAACGTCGAGGGCGGCAGCCGCCACAGCCGCTCGGGGATGTTGAGACGGCGGAGCAGCGCGGCGGCCTTGTCGCGCGCCTCGGCACGCGGCGTGCCGCCCGCGACCAGCGGCTCGGCGACGACATCGATGGTCGCGACCCGCGGCACCGCGCGCAGGAACTGGCTGACATAACCGACGGTGGCGCGGCGCACGCTCAGGACCTGCCGCGGCTCGGCGCTGGCGAGATCGATCACCTTGCCCTGGTGGCGGATGTCGATCCGCCCGGCATCGCAGCGATAGTTGCCGAAGATCATCTTCAGGATCGACGACTTGCCGGCCCCTGACGGCCCGGACAGCACGACGCATTCGCCCGGTTCGACATGGAACGAGACGTTGCTCACGACAGGCAGTTCGACCCCGCCCTGCAGATGCATGGTGAAGGTCTTTGCCGCGTTGGAGATTTCGATCGTCGCAGTCATCGGTGCCCTCATGGCGGCAGGATCGAGGAAACGAGCAGCTGGGTATAGGGCTCGCGCGGGTCGTCGAGCACCTGGTCGGTCAGACCGGTCTCGACGACGCGGCCGCCCTTCATCACCATCACCCGGTGTGACAAGAGGCGCGCCACCGCGAGGTCGTGGGTGACGACGATGGCGGCGAGGTTGAGCTCGCTGACGAGATTGCGCATGAGGTCGAGCAGGCGGGCCTGCACGGAGACGTCGAGCCCACCGGTCGGCTCGTCCATGAACACCAGCCGCGGCGCAGTGACGAGGTTGCGCGCGATCTGCAGGCGCTGCCGCATACCGCCCGAATAGGTCTTCGGCGCATCGTCGATGCGGCCGACGTCGATCTCGACGCGCTCGAGCCATGTCGTTGCGGTGTCGCGGATGCGGCCATAGTGATTCCAGCCGATCGCCATCAGCCGCTCGCCGACATTGGCGCCGGCGGAGACCGCCATGCGCAGGCCCTGTGCGGGATCCTGGTGCACATAGCCCCAATCGGTGCGGAACAGGAAGCGCCGCTCGGCTTCGCCGAGCGAAGCAAGATCACGCAGCACGCCATCGCGCATGCGATAGGACACGCTGCCCGCGCTCGGCGCAAGCTGCGCCGACAATAGTTGCAGCAAGGTCGACTTGCCCGAGCCGGACTCGCCGACGATCGCCAGCACCTCGCCGGGATGGAGCGAGAACGACACGTCGCGGCAGGCGGCCAGCCGGCCGTAATTCTTCGACAGGCCGTCCGCAATCAAGAGCGGCTGATCGTCGTCGGGCGTGGTCACCGGCTCAGACATGCGCCCTCTCCTTGTGCGGCGCTGCGCTCTGGTGGCCGCGATGGCCTTCGGCCTGGCGCTGCTCGCAATAGTCGGTGTCGGAGCAGACGAACATCCGCCCGCCCTTGTCGTCGGTTACGATCTCGTCGAGATAGGAATTCTCCGCGCCGCAGAGCGCGCACGGCGCGTCGAAGCGGTAGGGCTTGAACGGATGGTCCTCGAAATCGAGCGAGACCACGGTCGTGTAGGGCGGGATCGCATAGATGCGCTTCTCGCGGCCGGCGCCGAACAATTGCAGCGCCGCGCAATTGTCCATCTTCGGATTGTCGAATTTCGGCGTCGGCGACGGGTCCATCACATAGCGCGCGTTCACCTTCACCGGATAGGCATAGGCCGTGGCGATATGGCCGAAGCGCGCGATGTCCTCGTACAGCTTGACATGCATCAAGCCGTATTCGGCGAGTGCATGCATGCGCCGCGTCTCGGTCTCGCGGGGCTCGAGAAAGCGCAGCGGCTCTGGGATCGGCACCTGATAGACCAGCACCTGCCCCTCATGCAGCGACGCCTCTGGGATGCGGTGGCGAGTCTGGATTACGGTAGCTTCCGTGGTCGACGTCGTGGTCGCGACGCCCGCGGTCTTGCCGAAGAATTTGCGGATCGAGATCGCATTCGTCGTATCGTCCGAGCCCTGGTCGATCACCTTCAAGACGTCATCGGGGCCGAGGATCGCGGCGGTGACCTGCACGCCGCCGGTGCCCCAGCCATAGGGCATCGGCATCTCGCGGCTCGCGAACGGCACCTGGTAGCCGGGGATCGCGATCGCCTTCAGGATCGCGCGGCGGATCATCCGCTTGGTCTGCTCGTCGAGATAGGCGAAATTATAGGACGGCGCGTTCATTCGGCGGCCTCCTGCAGCGGCTCCGATGCGTTGGCCTCAGTGAATTCTGTGCGCAGCCTGCGCAGCAGGCCGAGCTCGGACTGGAAGTCGACATAATGCGGCAGCTTGAGATGCTCGACGAAGCCGGTCGCCTGCACATTGTCGGAATGCGACATCACGAATTCCTCGTCCTGCGCCGGCGCCCTCACCTCCTCGCCGAGCTCGCGCGCGCGCAGTGCACGATCGACCAGCGCCATCGACATGGTCTTGCGCTCGCTCTGGCCGAAGGCGAGCCCGTAGCCGCGGGTGAAGCACGGCGCTTCCGTCGCCGAGCCCTTGAACTGATTGACCATCTGGCACTCGGTGAGTTCGATTCTCCCGAGCGGAACGGCAAAACCCGCATCCTCGGCGAAGAATTCGACATCAACCTCGCCGAAGCGGATCTCGCCGGCGAAGGGGTGGTTGCGGCCGTAGCCGCGCTGGGTGGAGTAGCCGAGCGCGAGCAGGAAACCTTCGTCGGCGCGCGCGAGATTCTGCAGCCGCAGATCGCGGTCGGCGGGGAAGCTGAGCGGCTCGCGTGTGAGATCGCCGATCGGCGCGTCCGCTTCTGCTTGCGGCGACGCTTCGATCAGACCATCGTGAGCGAGGATGTCGGTGACGCGCGGCGTCTCGGCGGACGATGTTTCGCCGGTCGCAGGCGCCTCCGGCACAAAACCCTCGGCAAGCTGCGGGTCGAGCAGGCGATGGGTATAGTCGAAGGTGGGGCCGAGGATCTGGCCGCCGGGAATGTCCTTGAAGGTCGCGGAGATGCGGCGGCGGATCTGCATGTTGCCGGTATCGACCGGCTCGGTGGCGCCGAAGCGCGGCAGCGTGGCGCGGAAGGCGCGAACCAGGAAGATCGCCTCGATCAGGTCGCCGCGCGCCTGCTTGATCGCGAGCGCGGCCAGCTCGCGGTCATAGAGCGAGCCTTCCGCCATGACGCGATCGACGCCGAGCGCAAGCTGTTCGGAGATCTGCGCAAGCGTAAGCTCCGGCACCTCCCGGTCGCCGCGCCGTTCATGCGCGAGCAGGCGATGGGCGTTCTCGATGGCGCGTTCGCCGCCCTTGACCGCAACGTACATCGTCAGTCCTTCCCATGAGCGAGCCGCGTGGTGCGCGGGATCGCAACAATCTCATCACCCGCGACCAGCACGACGTCGATGCCGCGCGGGAACAGCGTGGCGTTGACGGCGAGTTGATCGAACAGATCGTGCGGCTCAATGGTCGCTGTCAGCACGGTGGAGCCGTCGATGCCCGGGCCGCGCAGTTCGTAGGCCGCGCCGTGCGACAGGCTGCCAATCTGCAGGATCAGCGTGGTCGAACGATCGGGATATTCGCCGCTGCCGAGCGCGAAACGATCGAGCGCGGGGAGATTCTCGGGATCGCCGATCAGCGCAAAGCTTGCAATCGCGGGATCGCCGGTGATGGGCGCCCCGGTGTGGAACTTGAGCCATTTGGCGACTTCGGGGGTCGACATCGCGCCGTCGAGCCAGATCGGCGTATCGTGATCGAACAGCGTCAGCGCGATCGCGGCCGCGCCGTGCATCACGCCATCAGGCGCGCCGGCCGACGCCGCGATTCGCTCGACCTTCCCCGGACGCGCCATCGCGTTCATTACGGAACGGAATGTCGCCTGCGCCGACAAGACCTTGTCGGCGAAGCCCGGCGGCAGTTCGGCAATCGCCGTCATGTCTTCAGCCCTCACCGCGCACCATCGTATAGAAATCAACCCGCGTCGCCGCCGTCTCCGCGGCCACCCGGTCTCGCTTGGCGATCATGGCCGTGCGCAGCGGCGCGATCACCTCCTGCTCAACCGCATCGGCAAAATCGTCCGATTGCGCCATGGCGTCGCACAACGCGATCAGCCGCGCCTTCTCATGGTCGCGTCCGAGCGTGTAGCCGAAACCGACCTGGCCGGTCGAAAGCAGCACCGCCGCGCGCGAGACGGTCGCCTCGCCAATATTGAAGGGCGCGCCATCACCGCCGACCCGGCCGCGCACCATGACGAGGCCGTTTTCCGGCTCGCGCAGGGTCTTGTGAGCGGGCAGCGCCATCTCGCTGAGCCGGGCCGAAATGTCGGCAGCGTCCGACTGCGCGAGCACCGCCATTCCCGCCCGGCGCTGCGCCCGCCTGCTGTCTTGCTCGGTCTTCGTCATCTCGCGGAACCTTGCCTGACTGAAGTTGTCTATGATACTAGACAACTTGATAAGCAAACGCCATGACTGTTTCATGACAGAGGCATGATTTTCGACAGGACTGGGTTTCCGATATGAGTGTGCAGGACACCGCCTCATCGGGCGTCGCGCTGTGGCGCCTGGTCGCCGACGGCATCGAGCGCGGCATCGCCGAGGGCCGCTTTGCCGCCGGCGAGAAGCTGCCGGGCGAGATGGAGATCGCGGAGACCTACCGCGTGAACCGGCACACGGTGCGGCGCGCCCTGGCGGCGCTCGCCGAGCGCGGACTGGTGCGTGCCGAACGCGGCAGCGGCACTTATGTCGAGGTGCAGAAAATCGCCTATCCGCTGCGCTCGCGCACGCGGTTCTCGGAGATCGTCGGCGCCGGCGGCCGCGAGCCACGCGGGCAATTGATCGATGCCTCGGAAGACGTGGCGAGCCGGGAATTGGCGCGGGAACTCGGACTGAAGGTCGGCGCGCCACTGGTCCGGATCGAGTCGCTGCGGTTCGCCGACCGCGCGCCGATCTGCGTCTCCACCTCCTGGCTTTCGGCCGAGCGCTTTCCGGGCGCGGGAGAGGTGTTCGCCAGCGTCCGCTCGATGACGAAACTGCTCGAACATTTCGGCATCCGCGACTATCGCCGCACCTCGACGCGGATCACCGCCGGCATCGTCGACGCTACCGACGCCGCGCGGCTCGACCTGGCGCTCGGCCGCCCGATCCTGGTGGTCGACTCGACCGACGTCGATCTGGACGACAAGCCGCTGGTGACAAAGCGCTCGCGTTTTGCGGCGGAGCGCGTGGAGTTCTTGGTGGAGAACGGGTAATCCAGTTCTTCCCTCTCCCCGCTCTTCGCGGGGGCGAGACGAGCAAAGCTCACTCTGCGAGGGTTAGGGTGAGGGGCTGCTTCTGCAAATTCGATAGGCGAGAGTGCGCGGAGGGGCCCCTCACCCGGCGCTTCGCGCCGACCTCTTCCCGCAAGAGCGGGGCGAGGTGACTCCTACGCCAGCGTGCGCTGGCCGATGATGGCGAAGCGGAGTTTTGTCGAAATCCAGTCGATCACGGCGACCGCGATCAGGATCATCAGTATCAGGAACGATACCTTCTGCCATTCCAGCACGCGGATCTGCTCGGCGAGCTGCAGCCCGATGCCGCCGGCACCGACGATGCCGATGATCGTGGCCGAACGCGTGTTCGATTCGATGAAATAGAGCACCTGACCCGCGATCACGGGCAGGACCTGCGGGATCAGGCCGAAGCGGATCTCGTGCAGGACGCCGCCGCCGGAAGCTCTGATGCCCTCGACCTGCTTCTTGTCGGCGCCTTCAATGGCCTCGGAGAACAATTTGCCGAAGGCGCCGAAATCCGACACCGCGATGGCGAGCACGCCGGCGAACGGGCCGAGACCGACGACATTGATCCACACCAAGGCCCAGATCAGCGTGTCGACGCCGCGGATCGTATCCAGGAAACGTCGCACCGGGAAACGGAAGATGGCGGAGGGCACGATGTTGCGCGCGGCGAGCAGGCTGACCGGCAGCGCCATGAACGCGGCCAGCGTCGTGCCGAGCAGCGCGATCGACAGCGTCTCGCCGAGCGCGGAGAGATAGGTCGGCAGCGACGAGCCGGGATCGGGCGGGATCATCATCAGCGTGATCCAGCCGAGCTCACGCAGCCCGCTCACCAGCTTGGTCGGCGAGAAGTCCAGATCGAACAGGCCGAAGGCGAAGACCGCTGATGCCGCCAGCAGCATCAAGGGCGTGGCGAGGCGCGCCGAGGCCGGGCGGTCGAAAACGTCAGGGTATTTCGTCCGCAGCGCCTGCGAATCCGGCTTTGGCAACTGGCTCATGCCCGCCCCTCCTTGCCGAACAGTTTTGCGCGCAGCCAGCCGGTGGTGATGTCGATCACGAACACGGTCAGGACGATGGTGACCAGGATGGCGCTGACGTCGGAATAATAGAATTTGCGAATCGCGACCACGAGCTCCTGCCCGATGCCGCCGGCGCCGACAAAGCCCATCACGGACGCTTCGCGCACATTGATCTCGAAGCGCAGCAGCGCGTAGCTGGCATAGCCCGCCGAGACCTGCGGCAGCACGGCGAACCGCATGCAGGACAGCCAGCTCGCGCCGGTCGAGCGGATGCCCTCCACCGGCTTCATGTCGGCATTCTCGACGATCTCGGAGAACAATTTGCCGAGCGCGCCGGTGGAGTGCACGGCGATCGCCAGCACGCCCGCCATCGGCCCGAGCCCGAACGCGATCACGAACACCAGCGCGAACACGATGGCGGGCACGGTGCGCGCAAATTCGAGCAGGCGGCGGACAACAAAGCGCAGCCAGGGCCCGGGCGAGGTGTTCTGTGCGGCGAAAAAGTTCAGCGCAAAGGCAAAGACGGCGCCGGTCAGCGTGCCGACATAGCTGATCAAGATGGTCTCGGCGAGCAGCTTCAGCCAATTCTTCCAGCCCCAGAACCATTCGCCGAAATCGGTCCAGACCCGCTGGCCGTTATCGAGCGTGAGGATGCGGTCGAAATAGGAGACGAAGTTGCCGAAATAGGTGAAGAGCGTGCGCAGGTTCACCTCGGCGCCGATGCCGGCAACGGTCAGCGCCGCGATGAACACCGCCGCCGCCAAGGCCATCTTCAACCGCTTGCGCGCGACTGCCTTGCGATAGGCATCGTTCAGCGCGGCGAGCTGCTGGGCGGGAAGGATGGATACGGCGGTGGCCATCTGCTCTGCTTGGGATCTGCTGCTTGTCCTCAACGGAACAGGCCGGGTCGCGATCGATCCGGCCTGCGTATTCGCGTCGATCGATCAGGAGGCCTTCTTCTTGCGCAGGGCGTCGACGAACTTGATCAGCTCGATCGTGCCGTCCCAATCCTTGGTGGTCGCGGGATGGAAGCCCTTCTTCTGGCCGTCGGAGAGCTTGTCGAACGCCGCCTTGTCCTTCGTCGGCACCTCGAAGAAGGCCTTGGCGATCGCGGCCTTGAGATCGTCGGGAAGGTCGGAGTTGTAGGCATAGGGTCCGTTGATGATCTCGGCCGACTTATGGACGATGCGGAAATCATCCTTCTTCATCGGCGAGCCGTCGGCGTTCTTCAGCATGCCCTTGTGCAGCATCTGGGCGAGCGTGGAGTCATCGTCGCTGGTCCACTGGTTGGCAGCAACATCAACCGTGCCCTGCGCCAGCGCGAGCATCGCGTTCTCGTGGCTGCCGGTGAAGACAACCTTGCTGAAATAGGCTTCGGCGTCCGGAATGCCCTTCTTGTTGAGCTCGAAGCGCGGCACGTTGTTGCCGGAGGTCGAGTTCGGATCGACGAGGCCGAGGTTCTTGCCCTTCACGTCCTCGATGGTCTTGTAGGGGCTGCTCGCCTTGACGAAGAACATCGAGTAGTAGCCGGTGGAGCCGTCGGCGTTGATGTCGTTGGCGAAGGCGTCGGTCTTGACGCCGGTCAGCCGCGCGCGGGCGAAGGAGGCCGAACCGTAGCTGGCGATCTGGATGTTGCCGGAGCGCTGGCCTTCGATCACCGCAGCATAGTCGTTGGCGATGCGCAGCGTGACCTTCACGCCGAGTTCCTTGGAGAGATAGTTGACGAACGGCGTCCAGCGCTCGGTGACACCGGACGCGTTTTCAGCCGGCACGACCGCGAAGGTCAGCTCCGGATATTTGGCCTTCCAGTCCTGCGCCGACGCGGACGCGGTGAGCGCGAGCGCGGCAGCGCCGGCGAGAACGATGCGACGAGTGATCATGGTTTACCCCTGCTGTTATGGTAGCGCCTGGATCACGATCCGAGACGCAACGGGATCGTGATCTCATCTCTTGTTTGAACACGACCGGTTTCCACTTTTCCGGACCATGCTGTAAAGGCCGACTGCACCTGCAGCGGCTTTCCCTGCATAAGGTTACGGCGTTCAGGCCGCGGCTGCGGTGCCGAGCGCCGGAGCTGTTGCGGCACCGGGCGCGGGCATTGGCGCCCCGCCGATGACATCATTGGCCTCGAGATCGTAGAGCTCGCGGGCGATGTGATCGGTCAGCGTCGACGGCTGGCCATCGAACACCACGCGGCCCGCCGCCATGCCGATCAGGCGGTCGCAATAGCTGCGCGCCAGATCGAGCGAATGCAGGTTGCAGAGCACCGTGATGCCGAAATGCTTGTTGATGCGCAGCAGCGCATCCATCACGATCTTGGTATTGCGCGGATCGAGCGAGGCGATCGGCTCGTCGGCGAGGATGATATCGGGCTCCTGCACCAGCGCGCGAGCGATGGCCACGCGCTGCTGCTGGCCGCCGGAGAGCTGGTCGGCGCGCTGGGCGGCGAACTGCGCGATGTCGAACTGCTCGAGCGCCGACATCGCCAGCGCCCTGTCCTGCTCGGGCCAAAGCTGGGTCAACGAGCGCCAGGCCGGCATTTCGGCAAGGCGGCCCATCAGCACATTGGTCAGCACATCGAGCCGGCCGACCAGATTGAACTGCTGAAAGATCATCGCCGAACGCGCGCGCCACTGCCGCAGCGCCTTGCCGCGCAGCGCGGTGACATCGACACCTTCGAACAGGATGCGGCCTTCGGTCGGATCGGCGAGACGGTTGACCATCCGCAACAAGGTCGACTTGCCGGCGCCCGAGCGACCGATCACGCCGACGAAACTACCGGGCTGGACCGAGAACGAAGCATTGTCGACCGCGGCTTTTGTGCCGAAACGGCACGTCAAACCTTCAACCACCAGCATGCAGTGCTCCGAACCCGTCACGTCGCGTAACGGCTAACGCCGCTGAATTACAGTTGTGTGACAAACGCGCTGCAGTGCGGCGATCCTCCACACCGCCGGCGATGTCACGCATCTGTCACGCTACTGTTATGAAGCGCATCGAAGACGTGCGCTCCCCCACAACAATTCGACGAGGCGAAGAAGAAGATGGCCGGCAAGATGCTTTCCGTTGTACCAACGGTCGATCCCACCGCCGCGGTGCGCGATAGCCAGCTTGGGGCCTATACCGAGGTCGGAGCGCGCAGCATCCTGCTCGACGTCACGATGGGTGACTATTCATATGTCGTGAACGACGCGCAGCTCACTTACACCACGATCGGCAAATTCTGCTCGATCGCGGCAATGACCCGGATCAATCCGGGCAATCATCCGATGCATCGTCCGTCGCAGGCGCATTTCACCTATCGCGCCAGCGCATACTTCCCAGGCGAACATGACGAGGCCGAATTCTTCGCATGGCGCCGAGAGCACCGCGTGCATATCGGCCATGACGTCTGGATTGGACATGGCGCGATCATCCTGCCCGGACGCTCGATTGGAACCGGCGCGGTGGTCGCGGCTGGCGCGATCGTGACCAAGGATGTTCCCGCCTACGCCATCGTCGCCGGCAATCCGGCGCGGCCGCTCCGCAAGCGGTTTTCCGATGGCATCATCAGCCGCCTTGCGGCACTCGCCTGGTGGGATTGGGATCACGAAATGTTGCGCCAGGCGCTGCCAGATTTTCGCAAGCTGGTTGTCGAAGACTTCCTCGCCAAGTATGAAGCGCTGAACGCGCCAACAACCCGCCGGAGTGCCATCACGTGACTGACATTGTTATCGAAGGTGGCAAGGCGCTCGTTGAAGGCGAACTCGTCGAAACACGGCTGCGGACCGCGGGCCGCGACATCGCAGCCCTCGGCGAAGAGGGAGACGGCCGCAGCGCGCTCGGCATTGATGCACGGGATCTCCTGGTGCTGCCCGGCATCGTTGACCTGCATGGCGACGCCTTCGAGCGGCAGATGATGCCGCGCGCTGGAGTCGATTTCCCGATCGACGTGGCGCTCGCCGACAGTGACCGGCAGGCGATCTCAAACGGAATCACGACGGTGTTCCACGCCACCACATGGTCGTGGGAGCCGGGCCTGCGCAGCGCCGAGAATGCGCGGAGACTGCTGGAGGCAATCGAGCAGATGCGCCCGCAGCTTGCCGCCGACACGCGCTTCCATCTGCGCCACGAGACCTACAATCTCGACGCCGAACCGGAGATCATTGACTGGCTCGCGGAGGGCCGCGTCGACTTGTTCGCGTTCAACGACCACATGGACGGGACGATCGGGGACCTGGCAAGGCCGCGCAAGCGCAACCGGATGGTGGAGCGCACCGGCCTTTCGCCTGAAGACTTCGACAAGCTGGTCACGCACGTGGTGTCGCGCGCGAACGATGTGCCTGCCTCGATCGCACGTCTCGCCAGTGCGGCGCGCTCGGCCGATGTCCGCATGCTCTCGCATGACGACAACAGCCCCGAGATGCGCAAGTGTTTTCGCGACCAGGGCGTCGGCATCGCCGAATTCCCTGTCAACGAAGAGACCGCGCGCGAGGCGGCGGCGGCCGGCGATCACATAGTGTATGGCGCGCCGAATGTCGTGCGCGGCGGCAGTCATACCGGCTGGACCAAGGCGTCCGACATGATCGCGAAGGGCCTCTGCTCGGTGCTGGCCTCGGACTATTACTATCCGGCACAATTGCTCGCAGCCTTCCGGCTTGCCGCTGACGGCATTCTGCCGCTGGAAAAGGCGTGGGACCTGATCTCGGGAGCACCGGCACGTGCTGCCGGACTCGACGACCGTGGCGTGCTCGCCGAAGGTCGCCGCGCCGACATGATCATCGTCGATGACAAGGTGCCGCTGCGGCCGCGCATTGTCGCGGTGATATCGGCGGGACGTCTCGTGCATCTGGCCGACGCCAGCCGGCTCACCTATTCCACAGCGCCGCGCATGGCGGTTGCTGCCGCCTGACGCTCCCAGGTCTTACGACGATGGCCAACTATCCGCGTTACGCTCTCTACTACGCGCCGGCACCAGGCAGTGCGCTTGATCGCTTCGGCGCCAAGATGCTCGGCTACGATGTCTATGGTGGCAGCGACCTGTCCTTTCCCGATGGCGTGCCGCCGGACTGGCGCGAGATCACGCAGGACCCGCGCAAATACGGCTTTCACGCCACGCTGAAGGCGCCGATGGCGCTGGCGGAGGGCAAGAGCGAAGCCGATCTGCTTGGGGCATGCGAGGCTTTCGCCGATACGCCGCGGCCAATTCCCGTTATCGAACCCATCATCGATTCGATTAGCGGCTTCATCGCGATGATCCCGGGAAAGCCGTCGACGGAGTTGCAGCAGCTTGCGGCCGACGTGACGCGCGACTTCGATTCATTCCGCGCGCCGCTGACGCCGACCGATCGCGCACGGCGAAATCCCGAGCGCTTGACGCCGCGACAGGTCGAGTATCTCGACCGCTGGGGCTATCCTTACGTGATGGAAGAATTCCGCTTCCACATGACGCTGACCGGGCGATTGGAAGCCGAGCGGCGTGAGATCGCGGTGCCGATGCTGCGGGAACGCTTTGCCTCTGTGCGGCTCGCAACGCTCGCGATCGACCGGCTCGCATTGTTCCGCCAGGATGATGCAGCATCGCGCTTCCGCATCATCGCGCATTGGCCGCTGCGAGCACTCTAACTCGTCGTCGCCCGTATTGTGCGTCCGCTTGCTCGGACCGGCCTCTCCCCTTGTGGGAGAGGCCGGAGCGCATGCAGCGAAGCGGAATGCGATCCGGGTGAGGGGTGCCGGTCTCTCGAGGGGACTTGCGCTGTCGGATGGACCTGAACCCCTCACCCGGAATTCAAGCTACGCTTGAATTCCGACCTCTCCCACAAGGGGAGAGGTGGAGTTTGCCGCCCGGACCTCGCACCACAACCCACATCAGTGGTTATGGGTCCCGGCGTTCGCCGGGACGACGTGGAGAGAGCGTCCACGCGAAGGGTGGGCACGCTGCGCTTTGCCCACCCTACCGTTCTTCGCTTACTCGTCCGTTTCTTCCGGCCTTGTGCGGGCGATGATTTCGGCGGCGCCCTTGTCGAGCAGGTCCAATCCGACGGCGCGGCCGAGTTCGCGGGGGCGGTCGGCGGGGCCGGTGCGCGAGGCCTCGATGAAGCGGTCGCCGGTTTCATCCAGCACCGAGGCGCGCAGAATCATCTCGCTGCCGGCAAGCGTGGCATGGCCGGCGATCGGCGAATTGCAGTGACCGTTCAGGATCCACAGCACCTCGCGCTCGGCTTCGGCCACAAGGCGCGATTGCGCGTCTTCGATCTTGGCAAGACGGGCGCGCGTCGCGAAATCGTTTGCCGCGCATTCGACGGCGACGATGCCCTGCCCGACCGCGGGCAGCATCTCGTCGACCGGGAAGTCATAGGCGATGCGCGATGCACGCCCGATGCGCTCGAGCCCAGAGCGCGCCATCACCAGCGCATCGGCCGGGCCGACCTCGCCGCCATCAGGCAGGCGCTGCTTGTCGCCACGATCGAGCTTGGCAATCCGGGTGTCGGCGGCGCCGCGGAAATGGATCACGCTTGCTTCAGGAAACAGCCTGCGCAAATAGGCCGCGCGGCGCACCGCGTTGGTGCCGATCTTGAAACCCTTGCCGCGGCTGGCGCGAAAGCTTTCCAGCGAAAGGCCGGGACGCAGCACCAGGCTGTCGGTGGCGGCGTCGCGCGGCAGGGTCGCGCCGATCACGAGGCCCGGCGTCTCCTCATTGCCTGGCACATCCTTCAGCGAATGCATCGCGGCCTGCAACTCGCCCGCACGCATCGCCTCGCGGATCTCGGCGACGAAGGCGCCGCCCTTGCCGCCATGACGCAGCAACTTGCTGGTCTGGTCCTGATCGCCGCGGGTCTCGAACCTGACGATCTCGACGGTCAGGTCGGAAGCGGACGCACGTAACAGGCGCGCAACCTCCTCGGTCTGCGCCATCGCCATGGCCGTCTTGCGCGTGCCGATGCGTAACGTCTGTCCCGCCACAATGTCTCCGTTCAAGCCGTCGATAAAGCCGAGGGATTAGAGCAAAAGCCCAATCAAAACAACGGTTTTCGCGCTAGATTCCAGGAGGAATGGGCAGGGTGGAGGGAGGCGCGTCAATCCAGGTCGCTCACGATCTGAACGCCAGCCGCCGCCATTGCCGCATGCGCGGCCGCAAGCGAGCCGGAAAGATCGATTGCCCGGCAGCCGGATTCCACGACCACGGTCTCGAAGCCGAGGCGGCGTGCATCCAGCGCGGAATAATGGACGCAATAGTCGGTGGCAAGTCCGGCCATGAAGATCCGCTTCAGTCCGCGCTCGCGCAAATAGCCGGCGAGGCCGGTCGGCGTGGTGCGGTCGTTCTCGTGGAACGCGGAATAGGAATCGATCGCGGAGCGAAAGCCTTTTCGAATCACAAGCTCCGCTCTGTCGGTCGAAAGCTGCGGATGGAACGCGGCGCCCGTCGTCCCCTGCACGCAATGGTCCGGCCATAGCGTCTGCGGACCATAGGGCATGGTGATGGTTTCGAACGGCGCGGAGCTCTGGTGCGAGGTCGCAAAGGAGCTGTGGCCGCGCGGATGCCAATCCTGCGTCAGCACCACGTGATCGAACCGCTCGGAGAGCCGGTTGACGACGGGGACCACCGCATCGCCATCGGCAACGGCCAGCGCGCCGCCGGGGCAGAAATCATTCTGCACGTCGATGATGAGAAGCAGGTCGTCGGGGTGAATTCGCATGGGCGGCTCGGCTGTATCTGTTCGGACAGCTTAGCCCAAAACACGCAACCCCGCAGCAGACAAGCTCATGTCCCGATGCGCAGCGAGGCACGCTGCTTGCGCAGGCAGGCGATCACGGATAGCGCGGTGATGCGGCCGGTCCGCGGGTTTTCCGAGGGGATGTTCTCGATCGTCATCGAGAACCGCGCCGAATCGGAATCCACCTCGATGCGGTGGGTGTTGCGTGTCACCGTCGGGTCGGCCCAGATTTCCACCCGGGTGCGGTCGGGGCCGATGCCGGCGAGCGAGAGCGCCACCGCGACGTTCAGGTTGGCCGGAAAGCCCTTTGCCGCCTCGCGCGCGGTTCCTTCGAATATCTGCAGCGGCTCGGCGAGCCCTTCAACGCTGATGTCGTTCTCGACCAGATAGGGCGCGCCGGCGAGCCCCAGCGGCGGCTTCCGCGTCACCAGCCGGACCGAATGGATGGTGCCCTCCGCAGCGGCAGTCACGGCGTCGAGCCCGATCAAGGCGCCGGTCGGCACCACGATCTGGCCGCTGTTCTTCCGCGCCAGCGCGATCAGGTCCTCGTTCTGGAGCAGCGCGCCGACGCTGAGCACGACCGCAGTCTTGCCGCGCTCGACCACTGGCGCCACGATCGACCGCACCAGCTTGCTCGGCGCGCATTCGATCACGATATCGGCGGCGCTGGCGAGTTCCTCGATCGGCAGGATTTTCGGCGGCGCCTTCAATTCGCCTAGCCAAGCCTGATGCTTGGCGACGTTCTGCGCCGAGACCGCGCTGAGCACCAATCCGTCGATGCCCCGATCCAGTTCCCTCACCACGCTCGCGCCGATCGCACCGAGGCCTGCAACGGCCACGCGCGCTGCGGGTCGCGTGCTGTTCGAATCCACCATTCGACTGCTCCAAGGACAGATGTCTGTCCTGTCCCGCACAAGCTGGCAGGTGTCAATCGCCGATTCGAAAGATCAGGCGAGCTCGGGATAGGTGGCCTTGTCGAAGAAGCTTGCGCCGGCAACATATTTGCGGCCCGGCGACATATCAGGCTTTTCCTCGCCCTCCCCGCCGCACTCGAAGGTCAGTTCGAGCTGCACGCCGCTGGGGTCATAGACGAACAACTGCCAGAGCGTGGTGCCGGGCACGATGAATTCGCGCCAGTCGAGCCCTGCCGCCTTGAAGCGCGAGACGAATGAGCGATAGCCGGAGCAGGACAGCGAGACATGGTCGATCGCCGCCGTTCCCGCCGGCGCCTTGCCTTCGGGACCGAGCGCGGGACCGCCGGCATAGATGTGCATGATCGCGAGCCCGCCGGGCTGCGGGCAGCCGAGCCAGGCGCCGGGATAGCCGAAGTCAGGCCGCGGGAATTCGCGAAGCCCGATGATCTCGGTGTAGAACTTGCGCGTTGCCGCCAAATTCTCGGTCTTGATGGCGATGTGATAGAGGCCGTGCACCGTTGCGATCGGCAACGTCGGTTCGGTTGCGGTCATGATGTAGATCTCCTCAAATCCTTGGCCGATCATTCCACGGCGTGATGACGTTTCTTCACCTCGCCCCGCTTGCGGGGAGAGGGAGAAGTCCGACGTCGCAATAGAGCGACTTCAACTTGTTCAGGAACGGTGCTTCGTTCTTGTGCAGGGTTCCAGCGACGGGATCGGCGCCTGCCAGCATCGTGTCGGTGGCGGCAAGCGAGAACTCCATCACGAAACGCATGCGGTCCTTGCGCAGGACCTCGAACTCGGTGAGCCAGCGTGCGACATCGCAGCTTCCGGCCCTGTAGCGCTGCGTGATCAGCGCGGCGGCATTGGCGGCGTCCTCCAGCGCCTGGGTCGCGCCCTGCCCCAATGTCGGCACCATGCCGTGGGCGGAATCGCCGAGATAGAGCACGTTGCAATCGGCGGCGCGGTAGAGCACCTCATGCTCCTGCATCCGCGCCCAATGGGTGTCGGCGACATTGTTGCAGACGGTGTCGATCAGCCAGCGCGCCTGGTTGCTCGGCGGCGCGGCGCGCGGCGTGTAGGCGGCGCGCAGAATCTCCGGCGTCTTCTGGCTCTCGGAAATCTGCGCCTCTGTGGCGATCGGGAAAGTGCCGGCGACATAGATGTGGTCCGGCGGCACGCGGAACGACAACAGACGGTTGGGTCCGTTGAACCATTGTTCGTAATCGTCGATCAGGCCGTGCGACGTATCCGGCACCAGCACGCGGAAGATGGCCACTCCCGTCGGCGTGATACGCGGCTCGCCGGAGATCACGCGGCGTACCTCCGAGTAGCGGCCATCGCCGGCAATCAGGAGATCGATGTTGTCGAGCCGATGCGTTTTGCCGTCCTGCGTCCAACTGACAAAAGTCTTGCGCGGATCGACGCTGTCATGGCCGACCTCGACGATCTCGCAGCCATAGGAAACCGTGTCCCCTGCGGCCTCGCGCAGCACGCGATAAAGCTCCGACCAGCGGATGCGCCAGCCCGGTCCGTCCGCCACCTCCCGCAGCGGCAGGTCGAACAGCACAGTGCCGTCGGTGAGCGAAATCCGCCAATTTTTCCAGAGAAAGCCCGCCGCGGTGACGCGCTCAGCCAGCTCCGGATCGGTCAGCTTCATCGCCTTGACGGCGTTCGGCCCGACATTGAGCCCGGTGCCGGCCTCGGAATGATCGTCGCGCGCGACCCGCTCGAGGCATGTCACCTCCACGCCGTCCAACAACGCGAGCCTGCGCGCCATCACGCATCCCGCGACGCCTGCGCCGATGATGACAATGCGCATCAGGCCAAACCTTCCTCTTGCGAAGCAATGACGGCAATCAGGCCGCCGCCATCAGGGCCCTGATGCTCGGCGCCGCCGGAGACGAAGATCCGGCCATCGCCGATCACGCCGGCAACGAGGCCGGCGACCGCGCCGCGGATGTGGCGCTGGGCGTTGATATCGGTGTCGTCGAGCATGGTGTGCCTGTTGCCGCGAATCCTTCCGCCCCGGTCGGGCTCGCATTTGACGAGCACAGTCGCGATCCGTGCCGCGTCCGCGGCGGAGACTTGCGGATTGGCGGCAATGCCGAGATCGGCGAGCACGTCGACGATAGCGCCGATGTCGAGCGCGTCCGCCATCGGACGGTGCGATATCTGCAGCGGACCCCTCCAGAGCGGGCTGTTGCCGAGCACCACGACCTCATTGCTTTCGACCTCGACGCCGGAGGAAATGCTGGCGCGCGGCGACTGGATCGAGAAGTCGCTGAGCAGCGACGCGTCGGTGAAGGCGGATGGCGCCAGTTCGTCGAGCGCGACGGCGACGCCGAATGCGCCGGCGGCACGGGCAAAAGCCATCGACCTGTTGGGATCGCTGGTGAGCGGGGTCTTGCCGGCTGCGATCGCGGCCGCGGCGCGGGCGACCGTGACGCAGGGGCACTTCACCTGCACGAAGTGGACATCCTGCAATCGCTCGATCCCGGCATTGTCAATCGCGGCGCGCACGGCATCGGCGACGCTGTCGACATGGGCGCGGCGGCCGACATCATCTGCCGGGACCGGATCGCTGAACGCGGTGCCGATCGCGAGCGACGGTCCGGCCTCTGGCGCCGGTTCGGCCTCGCTGATGCAGAAGACGCTATAATGCGGGCTCATCACGCCTTCGGTGCCGCCCGAGAGCACGCAGGGGATTTCACGGATCAACTGCTCGGCGGGCCTGTTCAGATATTTCGACAGCAGCAACATCAGGGTCTGGGTGAAGTAGCCGCGGGTGAAATCGTTGACGCCGCCATTGCCCTCGGTCTTGCCGATGATCGCAACGACGTCGGCCGCGCGGACGGCGCCGCCTGCGATCAAGCGATCCAGCTCGGACAGGTCGCCGGGATGCGCCATCGAGAGCCGGAAAACCCGCGCCGTCCTCATGGCTCGCTCGCCTTGATCAGCTCAAAAATCCGGCTCGGGCTCAAGGGAATCTCCAACAGCTCGACGTTCTTCTCCTTGAGCTGCAGCGCATCCTCGATCGCCTGCGCAAACAGCGGGCCGACGGGAATCGCGCCGGCTTCGCCGGCACCTTTGATGCCCATAGGATTAAGCGGCGACGGCGTTACGGTGTGGCCGAGTTCCATGCGCGGCACGTCGAGCGCGGTCGGCAACAGATAGTCGGCGAGCGAGGCGTTGAGTAACTGGCCCTGGTCGTCGAACACCAGCTTTTCGTAGAAGGCGTTGCCGATGCCCTGCGCGACGCCGCCATGGATCTGCCCTTCCAGGATCAGAGGGTTGATCACCGTGCCGCAGTCATGGACCACAACGTATTTCAGGATCTTGAGGTCGAACGTCTCCGAATCCACCTCGACGATCATGGCATGCACGCCATTGGCGGTCGCGCCGCTCGACGGCCCGAAATATTGCGTCGATTCCAATCCCGGCTCGGTGCCGGGCTTCACCGCGCCACGCATCGGGTTGGCGCGCCGCGCAAGTTCGCCGAGGCTCAAGAATTTTTCGGGAATGCCGACGATCGAGATCTTGCCATCGGCAAGCACCAGATCCTCCTCGGCGCATTCGAAGGCGTCGCTGGCGAGCTTCAGCGCCTTCTGCCGCACCGCGCGCGAGGCTTCGTTGACGGCATTGCCGGCCACAACGGCGCCGCGGCTGGCAAAGGTGCCGGCGCCCCAATAGAACTGGTCGGTGTCGCCGGTGACGATTTCGACATCGGTGACGTCGACGCCGAGCTGGTCGGCGGCGATCTGGGCAAAACTGGTGAAATGCCCCTGCCCCTGCGTGCCGATGCCGGTCGCGACGCTGACCTTGCCATTGGCCTGCACCTGCACTTTCGCGCCCTCATAGGGCCCGATGCCGGTGCCCTCGACGTAGCAGGCGACGCCGATACCGACGTGACGGCCTTGCGCGCGCAGCTTCTCTTGCTCCTGCTTGAACTCGGCATAGCCGATCGCCTGCAGCGTCTGGTCGAGCACCGGCTCGTAGTTGCCGCTGTCATATTCGAGCTGGGAAAAGTCCTGGTAGATGATCCCGTTCTTGTAAGGGAACGCGTCGGCCGGAATGAGATTGCGCCGTCGGATCTCGGCGGGATCGATGTTCAGCTCGTGCGCGGCAAGATCGAGCAGCCGCTCCATCACGAACACGCCATGCTGCCGTCCCGCGCCGCGATAGGGCGTCACGATCGGCAGATTGGTGAAGACGGCGGTGAAGGTCGAATCGTAGGACGGCACTACGTACGGCCCGAGCAAGGTGCACTGGCTGTTGATCGGCACCGTCAACCCGTAGGGATCATAAGCGCCGCCGTCGTGCAGGAAGACGTCCTGAACGCCGAGGATGCGGCCGTCGCGCGCGACCGCGATCTCGGCATCATGGATCTGGCCGCGCTCATGCGTGGTGGCAAAGAAATGCTCGAGCCGATCCTCGATCCATTTCACCGGGCGGTTGAGCCGCATCGAGATCCAGGGCAGCGCGACCTCTTCCGGATAGAACATCATGATCTTCGGCCCGAAGCCGCCGCCGACGAAGGGCGCGATCACCCGCACCTGCCGCTCGCCGAGGCCGAGCACGGCGGCGAGGCCGTTGCGGACGAACACCGGCGCCTGGGTCGTGTCCCAGATCGTCATATGCTGGCTGCGCGCTTCCCAATGCGCGACGACGCCGCGCGTTTCGATGGTCGAGGCAATACCGTGCTCGTAGGCGAAGCGGCGCTTGATCACCAGATGTGCTTTCGCAGCCGCGGCGCGATAGTCGCCCTTGCTCTGATGCACATGCGCGGAGACGTTCGAGCCGAGGTCGTCATGCACCAGGGCTGAACCGGGGCGTAGCGCGGCCTCAAGGTCGATCACCGCCGGCAGCGGCTCGAGATCGACGTCGATATCGTCGAGCGCATCCTCGGCGATGTAGCGGCTTTCGGCGACGACGACGGCCAAGGGCTCGCCGACATGCCGAACCTTGTCCTTGGCCAGCGGCACTTGGGTGCGCTGATTGAAAATGCTTCCCGGGATCGGTGGCGGCGGCACCAAGAGCGGACCGGGCTGCCAATAGGCGCCGTAATCATCGGCGGTGTAGACCGCCACGACGCCCGGGCGCTGCAGCGCGCGGGAAACATCGATGCACCTGATGCGCGCGTGCGCGGCAGGGCTGCGCAGGAATGCCGCGTGCAGCATGCCCGGCAGCTCGACGTCGTCGATGAACAGCGCCTGTCCGGTGAGGAGCTTGCGATCCTCATTGCGCTTGACGGGGGCGCCGAAGAACCGTGTGGTCATGGTGCGGCCGCCCGCATCGCCTGCGCCGCGGCCATCATGGCGTCAACGATGTGCTGATAGCCGGTGCAGCGGCAGAGATTGCCGGACAGCGCCTCGCGCACCTCTTCTTCCGACGGCGACGGGTTCTGCTTCAGGAACGCCGTCATCGTCATCAGGATGCCCGGCGTGCAATAACCGCATTGCAGGCCGTGATGCTCATGCATCGCCCTCTGCACCGGACTCAGCTCGCCGCTATCGGAGGCGAGACCTTCGATCGTGGAGAGTTCATGCCCATTGGCCTGCACTGCAAGCATCAGGCAGGAGCGGATCGGCGCGCCATCGAGCAGGACCGTGCAGGCGCCGCAGACGCCATGCTCGCAGCCGACATGGGTGCCCGCCAGCAACAGATCGTGGCGGAGGAAATCGCTCAGCAGCGTCCGCGACTCGACGCTGCGCCGATAAGACGTCCCGTTGACGGAGACACTGATCTCGTGGCGGTCAGGCTGCATGGGCCGCCCGCCGATAGGCCGTGCGGATCGCGCGCTGCGCCAGCACGCCGGCGAGATGCCGCTGATAATCGGCGCTGGCGTGGACATTGCCTGCGGGCTCGATCGTTGCCTGTATGGCGGCAGCGGCCGCCTTGATCGGCTCATCGGCGCAAGCCTGACCGACCAGAGGCGCGGCAGCCTCGCTGGCATCGACCGGCGTGTCGCCGACGCCGCACAGCGCGAGCCGGGCGTTGCCGCAGCGGCCTTCCATATCCAGTGTCACGATGACGGCCACGCCGGCGATGGCAAAATCGCCTCGGCGCCGCGCCACTTCCATGAAGCACACGCCGCTGCGCGGCGGCAATGCCGGAAACTCGACATCGACCAGCATCTCGTCGGCGGCAAGGTCCGTGGTGAGCGATCCTTGAAAGAACTCCGAGGCTGCAAGCACCCGCTCGCCGCGGGCCGACTTCAGTCGCATCCGCGCCTCCATCGCCACCGCAATCGCGGGAAGCTCGGACGCCGGATCGGCATGGGAGAGGTTGCCGCCGATGGTGCCGCGGTTGCGGATCTGCGGATGCGCGATGTGCGGCAGCGCGTCGGCGAACAACGGACAGCAGCCGAGGAACTCGCTATCCCGTTCGAGCGCGCAATAGCGCGTCAGCGCGCCGACACGAATAGTTGAGCCGTGATCGATGCCGGCCACCTCATCCAGACCGTTGATATCGATCACGACCGCCGGTCGCGCCAAACGGAAGTTCATCGCCGGGACCAGGCTCTGGCCGCCGGCCAGGAATCTTGCCTCATCGCCATGTTCGGCCTTGAGCGAGAGCGCGTGATCCAGCGATGAAGCAGCGATGTATTTGAAGGGAGCAGGCTTCATAAAGGCTCGTTCGACGAACGCATCCGCATCGGCTCGAAACAGGAGATGAAACTATCTGTAGTCTAACAATGCCAGTCAAAAGTCGGCGAGCCCGAAGACAGCCAGAACTGCATGAAATGCAGCTAATCCCTGCTCATTCTTCTCACCGCATGCATAAACATTGGGCGGGCTTGAGCTGGCCTGCTGAAAGCACCAGCCTCCGCTGTCATGCCCCGCGAAGGCGGGGCGTCCAGTATGCGGCGGCGTCTCGGCTTGAGCACGACCGCCTGTGGAATACTGGATCGCCCGCTTTCGCGGGCGATGACGGAGAAGGCCTGGCGCGCCGCCCCCTTCACGTCGTTGCGAGCGCGAGCGAAGCAATCCATTTCGCCGCTCGTGGAGATATGGATTGCTTCGTCGCTGTCGCTCCTCGCAATGACGGGTGGCAGCGTTCACGTTCCGCCGGCGAGCGTCTTCACCAGGCGATAGAGATAGTCCTCGCCTTCGTAGAATGATTTCACCAGAATCCGTTCATCCTTGCCGTGGGCGCGGATGTCGCTGATATCGGCGGCAAGGCCGGAATGGCCGTAGGTCGGGATTCCCGCGTTGCGCAGATAGCTCCCGTCGGTGGCGCCGGTGCTCATGGTCGGGATCACCGCCGCCGTCGGCCAGAATTCGTGCGACAGTTTATCGATTGCGCCCATGATCTCCTCGTGCAGGGCCGACGGCGCGCTCAACACGGGCTGGCCCATTTGAGTGACCTGGATTTGATCGTCCGCAAGCACGCGCTCCAGCGTCGCCTTGACACCGTCGACCGGCTCGCCCGGCATGATGCGGCAGTTCACCTTGGCGGTCGCAAGCTGCGGCAACGCGTTCACGGCATGTCCTCCCTCGAGCATCGTCGCGACGCAGGTGGTGCGGAGCTGGGCGTTATAGGCAGGATTGGCCGCAAGCCGGACAAACGACATCGCAGCGGGGTCGGGCTTGTCCGACAGCACGGCGCGGATGTCAGACGCCGTCTGCTCGCTCTCGAACTGTGCCGTGCGCTCGAAATACGCCCGGGTGGTCTCGTTCAGGTTGATCGGGAAACTGAACTTCGAGAGGCGAACCAGTCCCTCGGCGAGGCGATAGATCGCGTTGTCCTTGACCGGTACCGAGCTGTGGCCACCCCTGTTCTTGACTTCGAGCAGGTAGCTCAGCGAGACTTTTTCGGAAGTCTGCACGGTGTTCCGGATCGGCTTGCCGTCCTTCAGGCCGACACCGCCGCCTTCGTTAAGCGCGAATTCAGCATCGATCAGGTCGCGGTGATTCTTCAAGAGCCATTGGATGCCGAGCCCGTTGGCGTCCAGGATTTCTTCATCCGTTTCCAGCGCCAGGATGATATCGCGGTCTGGCTTGTAGCCCTCTTTCTTGTATCTGATGAGGTTGGTGACGAAGGCCGCGGCCATGTATTTGTCGTCGCCGCTGCCGCGGGCATAGAAATAGCCGTCCTGCTCGGTCAGCTTGAACGGATCGACCGACCAGTCCTCGCGATTGGCCGGGACCACGTCGATGTGAGCGAGCAGGAGGATCGGCTTGCGCGCGCCGCTGCCGCGCAGCCGTGCCACCAGATTCCCCTTGCGCTGTGCCGGCGAGAACACCTGCACGTCGCTATCCGGAAAGCCGGCGGCGCGCAACCGGGCCGCCATCGCCTCCGCAGCCTTGGCGGTGTCGCCAGTCGCGGTGACGGTGTCGATCTCGATCAGCTCCTGGTAGATGTCGCGCGCGAACTGCCGCTCCGGGCTCAGCCCTTCCGCAGCGGCTGCAGGACTTCCCAGCAGAGCCGCTGCAAGTACGGTCGACAGCAGGATTGAAAGCCTTGGTCTGACGTTTTCAACCATCTCGGGTCTCCGATTCCACTCGCCCCAGTTGTGCGACATTCAGACAGGGACGCTGAGGTTTTGCAAGATGCAAGGCCTGATGGCGGCGAGGCCTATTCGGAGTCAACTGTCAAGCATTCCACTGCTCCTTCGCTACAAATTGAAGAAGCTGCTCGATGCGGCGAGAGGCATTCGCTGTATCGCCTGACGGATCTGCAAATCATTCGTGCGAAGTACGTTCTTAGAGCGATTCAATTCCAGCGCTGTTCTTTCTGTTCGCAGCGGCTGCTAAAGGCACCGCGCTAATTTCGTCCTGGAAGTGAATCGAAGTGAAAGTCAGTGCTGTTTGCCGTCTCGTGGGAGACCATCCAAACCGAGCCGGCGTCAGCCGCGCGCATTTTTTCATCGGCACCGCCGCCTTGCTGGCTGGTTGCTCCTCTTCCGTGACGATCGCACGGGCACAATCGAGCGTGACCTTGCCGGCTGTGACAGTGGAGTCGCCAACGCAGAAGCGCAAGCCGGCGCGCCCGGCGGCCCCCTCCGCGCGTCGGACCCAGGCAGCGGCGGCGCCTCAACGTAATCGAAATGTGACGCCTGCGGAGCCTACGCCGTCCGAGCGCGCCGCGGCGGCAGCGGCGGCGCTGTACCAAGCCAAGCTCGGCTATCGCGCCATGCCCAGTTCGACCACGCTGCGCACCGGCGCTTCGCCGCTTGACACCTCGCAAGTCGTCAACGTCGTGCCCGAGCAGGTGCTGAAGGATCAACTGCCGCGCAATATCGACGACGCCCTGGTCAATGTCAGCGGCATCACCCAGACCAATACGCTCGCCGGCACCCAGGATGCCGTCATCAGGCGCGGATTCGGCGACAATCGCGACGGCTCGATCATGCGCAACGGCATGCCGCTGGTCCAGGGCCGCAGCCTCAACCCCGCCATCGAAAGCGTCGAGGTGCTGAAGGGACCCGCATCGCTGCTGTACGGCATCATGGATCCCGGCGGCATCGTCAACACGATCAGCAAGCGCCCGGACCTCTATCAGCACGGATCGATCACCGTGCTCGGCTCGACCTACGGCAACGGCAAGAACGGCGCCGATGCGACCTTCGACATCACCGGGCCGATCGGCCAGGGCGGTCTCGCCTATCGCTTCATCGGCTATGGCGTCAATGAGGACTATTGGCGCAATTTCGGGCGGCACCGCGAAACGCTGCTTGCGCCGTCACTGGCGTGGTACGGCGACACGACGACGGTGCAGCTCAACTACGAGCATCGCGATTTCATCTACCCGTTCGATCGCGGCACGGCATTCGATCCAATCACCAAGGCGCCATTGGCCATTCCCGCGACGCGCCGGCTCGACGAGCCCTTCAACAATATGTGGGGCACATCCGATTTGGTGCAGGGCTCGGTCGAGCAACGGCTGAACGAGGACTGGAAGCTCTACGCGTCCTACAGCTACAACACCGAGACATTCAGCGCCAACCAGCTCCGCATCACCGGCGTCAATGCCAGAACCGGCATCGAGACGCGCAGCAATGACGGCACACAGGGTTCGCTCAGCAATGTGAGCTACGGGACGTCCTACCTGCAGGGTGGCTTCTGGATCGGCGGCATGCGCAACGATGTGCTGTTCGGCGGCGATGGCCAATATCGCACGATCTACCGCAAGAACCTGATCCGGCACGCGACCCCCTCGTTCAATTTCTACGATCCGGTCTATGGGCTGGTCTTCCCGGGCACGACGGTCTCCGCCAGCGATAGCGACCAGACCGACAAGCTTGGCCAATACTCCCTGTTCTTCCAGGACACGTTGCATGTCACGGATCGGGTCGCAGTGGTCGCCGGCGTGCGCTACATGGATTTCGACCAATTGGCGGGGCGCGGACGCCCGTTCAAAGCCAATACCGATCTGTCCGGAGACAAGGCGCTCCCGCTCGGCGGTGCCATCCTCAAGCTCACCGACGAGCTGTCCCTTTACGCAAGCTATACGCAATCGCTGAAGCCGACCTCGACCATCGCGCCGCTCACCGGCGGCGTGGTGATCGGCTCCAATGTCGCGCCCGAAGAGGGCGTCTCATGGGAGACCGGCGCCAAGTTCGACATCAACAAGCGGCTCTCGGGAACGGTGGCGTTGTACGATATCGACAAGAAGAACGTGCTGGTATCGCAGCTCAACAGCGCCACGGGAATCGTCGAATTTCGCACCGCCGGCAAGGTCCGCTCACGCGGCATCGAAATCGACGTCACCGGAAGGCTGACCGACAACTGGAGCATGATCGGGAGCTATGGCTACACCGACGCGCGGGTGATCGAAGATCCGACGCTGGCCGGCATGGCGCTGCAGAATGTCGCCCTGAACACGGCTTCGCTTTACCTGGTCTACGACTTCGGCACCGCCCTTCCGGGCCGGCTCCGGCTGGGCGGCGGAGCGCATTATGTCGGCGACCGGCCTGGCGACGCGGCGAACACCTTCGTGCTGCCGTCCTATGTCGTCGCGGACGTATTCGCGAGCTATGAGACCAAATACGACAATCTGCCGGTCATCTACCAACTGAACGTCAAGAACCTGTTCGACACCGTCTACTATCCGTCGGCCGTGAGCAACCTGGCCGTTGCTCTCGGCGACGCACGCCGTGTCTCGCTGTCGGCAACGGTCAAGTTTTAGGCATGAGCATCGCGCGGAAAGTCGCCGGGCTACTGGTTGCGCTGGCCTCCGCCTTCGTTGCCGACACGGCGGCAGGCCGCGCCGATGAGATCACGCTTTACTCGACCAGAGAGATAAATCTGATCGAGCAGGTGATATCAGCTTTCACGGAAACCAGCGGCATCAAGGTCAATCCTGTCTTTGTTGAAGACAGCCTGGTCAAGCGCCTGACGTCGGAAGGTGATGCGTCGCCGGCGGACGTGCTGATCACGATCGGACTGGACAAGACCACCCAGCTCTCAAACCAGGGGTTGACGCAGGCTTTTGCATCGCCGCTGCTCGAGCGAGCCGCGCCGCCGAACCTGCGTGGCGGGTCCTCGCAATGGATCGGCCTCTCCATCCGACCACGCGTCGTAATGGTGCGCGGGGACAGCCCGCTCGCCGCAATCGCCTATGAAGACCTCGCCGATCCGAAATGGCGCGGCAAACTGTGCATGCGCTCGCCGCTGCATCAGAACAACATCGCACTGATCGCGGCCTTCCTCGTTCATCACGGAGAAGGACCGACAGAGGCCTGGCTCAAGGGCCTGAAGAATAATTTGGTCCACCAGCCGGCTGGCAAGGACAATGACGTGATCCGAGAGATCGCACAAGGAACGTGCGAGATCGGCATCGCCAATACCGTGGCACTGGCGCAATTGCGGGACGGGCGGGAAGGCGACGACTGGCGCGGATGGGCCCGAACCGTCAAGGCCGTCCCGACGACGTTCAAGGGAGGCGACAGCCATGTCAATCTGACGGGCGCAGCCATTGCGAAGCATGCGCCCCACATGGCCGCCGCGCTGAAATTCATCGAGTTCCTTGTGACGCCGGCGGCACAGCGAATCTATGCGGCGGCCGAACTGGAATATCCCGTGCTCGCCTCGGCGGACCGCGATCCGATCCTCGAGGAAATCGGATCGTTCAGCCCCGATGCGGTGCCGATCGATCGCATTGCTGCGCATCAGCAGGCTGCGGTTGCTCTGGTCAAGAAAGTCGACTTCGACGAGTGAGCGCCCTGGCCGAAAACGCCGCGACCGCCGGATCGGAAGGTGAAAACAAAATTGTCATACAGCGCGCGAACACGACATTATTCTTCGCGGCAAACATTGTCGTGCGTGCTCAATCTCGCGTCGGCACACAACATAGAACTATTACAAACTGTGTAAGCCTTGCTTGGGTGGCGGGATGAATATCTTTTCGGTATCGTTCCGATAACGCTGTTGAGTGGGCGGTGATCACCAGGCCTTCGCCGATTTCGACGCTGATCCCGCCACCAGTTCCTTCCAATTTATGAGCAAGTACTCGATCAAGACCGCCCTGTTGCAGGTCCACTCCGTCATTGGCCTTGCGCTTTCGCTGGTGCTGGCCATGGTCGGGATGTCAGGCGCGATCATGAGCTTCGAGGATGAAATCCAGGCCAGCCTGAATACGGCGATCACGCGGGTCGAGGCTCGCGCAGTTCCGACGCTGACGCCGGACCAGTTGATCGCGCGACTGCAGGCCAATCCCGACTCTGGCAAAGTTGCGTCCGTGACGATGGCCAGTGACCCGTCCGCGGCGGTGCGGATCCGATTTGCCCGCAGCGCGGATGGCTCGCGGCCTTCCTCGATCTATGTCGATCCCTATGATGGGCGTGTGCTCGGCTCGCCGCGCGGAGAGGAGTTTTTCGCCACCGTCCGCAGGCTGCATCGCTGGCTGCTGTTGCCGGGCGATGCCAAGGGCTATGGCCGGCCGATCACAGGCGTGGCTGCCATCGGCGTGATCGCAATGCTGATCTCCGGGATCGTGCTGCGATGGCCCCATCGCGCTCGCAGCGTGAAGATGTGGCTGAAGCCGAACCTGGCATTGCGCGGCCGCGGCTTCCACAGGTCGCTCCATGCCGTCGTTGGAACCTGGGTGCTGCCGATCTACCTCGTGATGGTGCTCACCGGTCTGTGGTATTCGTTCGACTGGTACAAGAGCGGCGCCACCTGGCTGCTGTCGCGTCCTTCGACTGCTGCCGCACCGATGAAGCCCAAGCCGGCGCGAGATGTCAGCGCAGCAGAGACCAAACCGGTTGCGCTCGATCGCGTATGGTCGACATTCCTGCACGAACAGGGCGGCCGCTTCGCGACGGCGCTACTCGCGCCGCCTGATGCAGGCACTGTCGTGCGGGTGCGGTCCTGGGCGCGCGATGCGTCGCATCCAGGCGCGCGCGATGAATTCCGCATCGACGCCATCACTGGCCGGCTAGTGTCATCGGAGATTTACGCGGACAAGCCCGTCGGCGAGCGGATGCTTTCGAGCGTCTTGGATATTCATCGCGGCAGCATCTTTGGCTGGCCGGGCAAGCTGCTATTCATGCTCGCCGCCGCGCTGATGCCGCTGTTCGTGGTCACCGGCCTTTTGCTGCATCTTTCGCGGCGAAGGCACCGGCGTCTCTCGCGGCCGCCGCTCGGGAGCCTTGTTCCGGGCGAGTGAATCGCCCAGCCGTGAATTACTTAGTGTCCTTCGCCGCAACCACCTCGATCTCGACCAGGAAGCCAGGATTGGCAAGCGAGGCGACGCCGACCACTGAGCGCGCCGGCAGGTTCGGCTGGCTGCCGCCGAAGAACTGGGTATAGCCTTCCATGAAGGCCTTGAAGTCCATCGGCGCGTTCGGGCTGTGCACCAGGAACACCTGCATTTTGATGACGTCGCCCATGCCGAGGCCGAGCCCGTCAAGGATGCCCTTGATCCGGTTGAGCACGCCGACGGTCTGGGTCTTGGTGTCGCCATAGGCGTCCCGGCTCGAAGGATCGGCGTCCTTGTTGATCACCGGCGGCACCTGGCCACTGACATAATAGATCGTGGCGTTGCCGGTGACCTGCACCGATTGCGCGATCGGAAAATTCGAATTGGGAATTGGATGCCGGACGATCTCGGCCTGCGCGGACGCGGAAGCCATCGCCGAGAGCAAGACTATTAGCGGCATCGTGCGAAATTTCATCTGATCCCCCGTTTAACAGCGCTTCAGCGGCGCGCTTCTGCGACTTCCCTGGCCGTCACCGTATCCGTATAGCTGTTGCCGAAATGCGTCCTGAGATAATTCACAACCGCGGCGACTTGACCATCGGTCATCATGTCGCCGAAGGCCGGCATGCCGCGCCGGCCGTTGACGACGAGATGGACGGCATAGCTGGAGGTCGCAAGATTCCGGTTGGCGATCAGCGAGGGATAGGCCCCGGCGCCGGCGGCACCCGAGGCATCGGGCATGTGGCAGCCCTGGCAGACATTGGCGAACAATTCCTCGCCGGTCATTTCGACGAAGCGGTAGCCCGAGCTGAAGGTCGGGCGCGTGGCGGGGTTGTCCTGCGCGAAGTCCGCGGCCGCAGGGAGGAACGCGAGCAGTACGGCGCCTGCCCCTGGCGCAACGAAATGGGCTTTCGTCGGCCTCATGTTTTCACCACCCGCTCGTGCAATCGCGCAATGGCGTCGAGCGAAGACAGGATCGCCCCCTCCTGCCAGGCCGGCAGATCGGATGCATGCTCGCCGGCCAGCACGATCCGACCGTCGATCTGGCACAGGTTCTTGTAGTGCTTCACCCTGCCCTCGTCGGTCCATTCGCCGCTGCAGCCGAGAGTGAAGGGCACGCGGTGCCAGGCGACCGCAACGCCGTTCTCGAACTCCTGTTTGTATTGCGGATGGATCATGGAACCGAACTCGACGGCGCTTGCGATCCGTTCTGCCGGCGTCATCGCGGTGAACTCATAGGCATTCGCACCCTCGAACAGATAGGCGCCGAGCAGCACGCCGCGTCCGGCGCGATTGAAGCCTTCATTGGGATAGGCGATCTGCCGGATCGGCAGGTCGGTATAGGTGATGCCGCCATAGATCGCCTCGTCTTCCTCCCAGAAGCGGCGCTTGAACTGCAGGCCGATCTTGACCGCGCCGGCATAGGAAACGGCGTCGATCGCGGCCTCCATGCGGCTGCCGACGTCGATCGGGATCTGGCTCAGGATCGACAACGGGATCGTGCAGATGCACCAATCCGCTTTTGCGTGCAGCACCGTCGACGGATTTGTCGTGTCGACATAGCTCACCGTGACGCCACGGTCGTTCTGCTGGATCTGCGTCACCTTGGCGTTATAGCGGATGAGGTCGCCGACCTCTTTTGCAAAGGCCTTGCCGATCATGTCCATGCCGCCGACCGGCTGGAACATCGTGGTCTGGAAATTGTAGCGCGCAAAACTCTGCAAGTAGCGCCAGACGCGTGATCGCAAGAGATCCGACAAGGTGACGGGATCGCTCGGCAGCGGCGCGGAGCTCAAGCCCCCGCCGGGCTCGCGCGCATAGCCGCGGAACTCGGCCGAGAGGAGATTGGCATTGTACCTGTAGTCGGAATCGAGTGCGCCCCAGGAGCGCAGCGCCTGCAGCAGGATCTCCTGATCTTCCTTGGACACCGCTTCGTCGAGCTTGCCCTGCTGGGTCACTTTCGCGAGCAGTTCGGAAACCTGGCCCTGGAAATCCGCCTTGATCGCGCGGATTTTTTGCGGCTCGCCGCCGAACGCTCGCGAGGCGTGGAGATAAGCATTGTGGTTCAACTGAATGAAGGGTTCGAGCGCAACCCCGAGCCGCCTGCAATAATCGAGCAATGCACGATGGTGGTAGGGAATCCGCCACGGGCCCGGGTTGATGTAGAGACCGTGATCGAATTCGCAGGTCTGCTTGTAGCCGCCGAGTTCGACGAACGTGTCGCCGCCGCGCAACGTCCAGTTGCGGCCGCCTGCCCTGTTGTTGAATTCGAGGATCTGGACCTTGTAGCCCGCCTTGCGCAACTCCAGCGCCGCGCTCATGCCGCCAAGTCCCGCGCCGAGGATCAGGACGGATGCGCCCTTCGGGTCGCCTTCGAGCCTCACCGGCCCCTTGTAAGTCGACTCGGAGGCAAAGCCCAGGCTGGTCATCGCGTGATACATCGCCGCGCTGCCGGCCATCGCGCCGATCAACGAGAAAAGATCACGCCGCCTGATGACTGCCGCTTCGCTTTGCATTGACGTCCCAGCCGGGCCAGATCGAGAGCAGCAAAGGAAACGATTGGCTCCTCACCTGTCAAGGAAGCGGCTTGGTTGAACACGCGCCAACACGCGCTTTTGATGCGAGTTGGCGCGGTGATGCAAGATCGGGCGGGGAGCTCCGCTGTACCTCGCCCCGCGTGCGGGGAGAGGTCGAAATTCAAGCGAAGCTTGAATTTCGGGTGAGGGGGAGCTTCCGCGAGTCCGTCTGTCACTATATTTGCGGAGAGAGCCCCTCACCCCAACCCCTCTCCCCGTAAGAACGGGGAGAGGGAGAAGAACCTCAATCGGTTCGACCTAAGCCATCACACCGCGATCACCTTTTCGATGTGAACGCAGCGGCAATCCATCTCGTAGTCGAGACCAACCACCGGCGGGCGGTTGAAATGCCAGGTCAGGCCGTTCCTGAACACGCCACGGCGGCCGAGCTCGCTTTCGAGGATCGAATAGACGTCCTGCACGGTGTAAAGCTGCACGCCGGTGGTCTGTTTCCAGGTGCCGCCAAACGCGCTCATGCGGCGTTCCATCTCATCCAGCACCCATTTTGCCTTGGCGAGCATGCCCGACGGACTGACGTCGCCCGGGCTGATGATGTGATCGCGATAGTTCGCCTTGCCTTCGGCCGATTCGCCGCTACCGGCGACGACGAAGGACGGCGCAGCCTGCGGCGCCGGTACCGCATAGGAAAAGGCGTGGAAGCAAGGCTCGGACGGCGGATCGATCTTCGGGCACACATTGCTGCGCGCCACCGGATTGACGCCGTCCTTCATGACGCCCCATTCGATCAAAGTCTTGATGTAGATCTCGTTGAAGGCGCGAAAGCCCTCTTCGGTGAACGGCGCGGGCGAGCGCAATTCGCAGGCGCCGAACGCCGTCAGCGGACGGCCGGCACCTTTGAGAATTTCGGCGATCCGTGCAAAGGCCGCCTTCAGCGGCACCGGATCGGCAAAACGGACGCGCTCGATGGTGAAACCGGGTAGCGCGCCGATGCCGCAGGAATACTGGCTGACGCCCGGCATGAAGCGATAACCGCCGTCTTGAACCTCGATGGTCGTAATCATGACACCTCTTTGCAACGTAAAGGGGCTAGAAAAGCCCGGGTTCGGTCATTCGTGGAGAACGCCGAGATAGGCATCGCGGACGATCCGATCGGCGAGCAGTTCGCTTCCCGAACCGCTGCGCACGATACGTCCCATGTCCATGACAAAGGCGCGGTCGCAGAGATCGAGCGCGATGGTGACGTCCTGCTCCACCAGCAGGATCGACGTGCCGCCAGCGTTGAGCTCGCGCAGCGCCGCCACGAGCTGCTCGACCAGCAAGGGCGAAAGCCCGAGCGAAAGCTCGTCGATCATCAACAGCAGCGGCGCGCTCATCAGGCCGCGGCCGATCGCGCACATCTGCTGCTCGCCGCCGGACAAGGTCGCCGCCGCCTGCCGTCGCCGCTCGCGCAGCTTCGGGAACGTGGCATAGACCTGATCGAGGTCGCGATTGATCTCGGCGCGGCCGGCGTCGCGCAAATAGGCGCCCATCAGCAGGTTCTCCTCGACACTCATCGCGCCGAACAGCCGCCTCCCCTCCGGCACATGCACGATGCCGTGAGCAAGGATCCCGGCGGCGGTGTCGCCGGTGAGATCGCGGCCTTCCGAGAAATAACTGCCCGCCGTGGTCGGGATCAGGCCCGACAATGCCCGCATCAGCGTGGTCTTGCCGGCGCCGTTGGAGCCGATCAACGCGGTGATCTCGCCGCGGCGAACGTCGAGATCGATGCCCCACAGCACCTGGATCTCGCCATAGCCGGCGCACAGCCCTTTCAGTTCGAGGATCAGGGAGCTAGCCACGGGCGGCATTCCGTTTGGCATATTGCTGGCCGAGATAGGCCTCGACAACAGCGGGATTCTCGATCACCTCGCGCGGCGCGCCATCGGCGATCAGCGCACCGTTGTGCAGCACCGCGATGCGGGTGCAGACATTGAGCACCACCTTCATCAGGTGCTCGATCATCACGATGGTGATGCCGCTGGCGGCAAGCTCATGGATCAGCTTGGTCGCGCGCTCGACCTCGGCGCTGTTGAGACCGGCATTGACCTCGTCGAGAAACAGCAGTTTCGGATTCATCGCGAGCGCTTTCGCAAGCTCCAGCCGCTTGCGCATGGCGAGCGTCAGCGTCGCAGCAGGGTGATTGGCCTGCAACTCGAGGCCGACATAGACCAGATGGGCCATTGCCTGCTCGCGCGCCACCTTCAGGCTTTGACCCGGTTGCGAGAACAGCGCGGCGGCGGCGACATTATCGAGCGCGGTGAATTCGGCAAATGGCTGCACGATCTGGAAGGTGCGCGACAGGCCGAGCCGCGCCGCCTGATAGGTCTTGATGCGCGTAATGTCATTGCCGTCGAAAGCGATCTTCCCCGAATTGGCCGGCGTGACGCCGCAGATGGTGTTGACCAGCGTGGTCTTGCCGGCGCCGTTGGGTCCGATCAGGCCGAGCACCTCGCCTCTGTTGACGGTGAGCGTGACGTCGCGCAGCGCCTGCAGGCCGCTGAAATGCCTTGATACGTTCTCGAGGCGAAGGATCTCAGACATGCTTGACCCGTCGCCAAAGGTTGGATGGCCGCAATGAGATCAGGCCATGCGGCAGGAACAGCAGCAAGAGGACGATGATCAGCCCGAGCACGCCGGTGTGGATCTGGATGTAGTTGCGCCAGACCACCTCCTCTAATCCGAGATAGAGGAATGCGCCGCAGGCAACGCCGAGCGGCGAGCCGAGGCCGCCCATCAGCGCCATCACGATCGGTTTCACCGAATAGAGGATGTCGAAGACGTCGGACGGATCGATATAGTGCACCCAGGCGGCATAGACGCCGCCGGCGGCACTGACGAAACAGGCCGACAGGCCGAAGGCGATGCTCTTGTAAAGCGTGGTGTTGAGGCCGACCATGCTGGAGGCGGTCTCGTTCTGGCGGATGCAGGCGAGCCCGAAGCCGAGCTTCGAGCCAGCGACGGCCATCACCATCAGCGCGGTGAGCAGCAGCAGGATCCACATCGCGTAAAAGAAAAACACCGCTTCCGCGAGCACGCCGGAGCCGGACACCAGGGGGATGTTGAGGCCCATGCCGCCGCCGGTGAGATCGGTGGCATTATTGATGAGCTCGCGCAGCACCTCGACCAGCGAGAGGCTTGCGATCGCAAAGTAATGTCCGCGCAGGCGCAGCAGAGCCGCGCCAAGTGCCGCCGTGATCAACAAGGCGGCGACCGCGGAGATGACGACGCCAAGCCAGAGCGGCAATCCCTTGCCCAGCAGCACGCCCGTGGTGTAGGCGCCGAAGCCGAAGAAGGCGGCGGTCGCAAACGAGGGATAGCCGGCAAAGCCGCCGACCACGTTCCAGGACAGCGCGAGGATCGCATACATGCAGGCGATGGTGCCGAGCCGCAGCGCATAGGCGCCGCCAAACAGCGGCAGCGATGCGACGACCGCGAGCAGGACAAGCAGAGCGATATTCGACTTCGTCATTCAAAACCCTTCCGGCCAAGGAGCCCCTGCGGGCGCAGGATCAGGAAGACGATGAGCAGGATGAAGGACAGCGTGGTCGCATGGGCCGGACCGAAGAAGGTCGAGCCGATCCCTTCGACCAGCGCCAGCAGCAGCCCGCCCGCGAGCGCGCCCGAGACGCTGCCGAGGCCGCCGAGCACGCAGACCACGAAGGCTTTTCCGAGATAGCCCGACGAGGTCAACGGCGAGATCGGAAAGATCAGCGCCATCAGCACGCCGGCGCAGCCGGCGAGTGCTGCGCCGAGGCCGAACGCAACCGCGTAGATCGACTTGACGTCGACGCCCATCAACACCGCCGCGTCGCGGTCGAGCCGCACCGCGACAATGGCGCGCCCGACGCGCGAGTGTCGCAGCAGGAGATAGAGCAATCCGGTCAGCGCCAGCGCGGAGACCGTCGCGATCAGACGATCGACCGGAACCACCACATCGAAGATCGACACCGAGCCGAGCGACGGCGTCAGCGTCAGCTTGCGGTAATCAGCCTTGAAGAAATAGATCATCGCGTTGTTCAGGATCAGGTCGAGCCCGAACGTCATCGTCAGCGTCACCAGCACGGGGGCGGTGATCACGCGGTTGAGCAACAGCCGCTGCAGGAGGTAGCCGAGCACGAAGAACAGCGGCGCAGCGACCGCGACCGAGTACCAGGGCGAGATGTGCAGCGCGTTGTAGAGCCCGTAGGCGAGATAAGCGCCGAGCACGATGAAGGAGCCGTGGATCAGGTTGATGACGTTGAGCACGCCCCAGACCAGCGAGAAGCCGATCGCGATGCAGGCATAAAGGCAGCCGAGAACGACGGCGTTCACCAGGATCTGGGCTGCGTGCATGAGGGTGCCCTAACCGATCAGCTCAAGAGTGCCGTCATTGCGAGGAGCGAAGCGACGAAGCAATCCATTCTTTCTACTTGTGGAGACATGGATTGCTTCGCTTCGCTCGCACTGACGGTTGGTCATCGGTTGACGCCAACCTTGAGGTCGCCCTGCTTGATGGCTTCCGGGAACAGCACCACGGGCTTCGCGCTCTGGATCTGGAAGACCGGCGGGTCGAGCGAGTTGATCTGGCCGTTGGCACCAAACCTGACGGGGCCGAAGAAAGTCACCACGTCGAGCTTGGCGAGTTCATCGCGTACCTTGTCGCGATCGAGCGAGCCGGCCTTTTCGATCGCCATCTGGAACAGCGCGCCGCACAACGCCGCCGACGCCTGGCCATAGTCCGGCTCGCTCTTGTACTTGGCCTTGAACAGCTTCACGAAATTCTCGGTCGCGCCGAAAATGTCCTTGCCCTCATATCGCGCGGCCGGATGCCACCAGGAGGCGCTGGTGATGTTCTCGGCGGTCTTGCCACCGGACTCGATGAATTCCTGGTAGGCGGGACCGGCGATCATGGTGACGACCGGCGCCTTCATCTCCTGGTCGACCATCTGTTTGCGCACCAGGAGCAGGTCGTTGATGTAGCCGGTGACGAAGATCCATTGCGGCGCCAGCGACTTGATCTGCGACAGCGTCGCCGAGTGATCGAGCGTGCCGATCGCATATTTCTCGAAATAGACGAGGTCGAAGCCGTTCGCCTTCGCCGACTTCTCCATCTCCTGCGCGATCGCGAGCGGGAACAGGTCGTTGCGCGCGAGGATGGCGACCTTCTTCACCTCGGGCACCTTGGCCTTGATGATCTGGGTCAGCGGTGTCGTCAGCGTGTCGTTCGGCGTGAAGGTGCCGAACAGATATTTGTAGCCCTGGTCGTAGACCTGGACCGAGGATGCAGTCGCCGCCAGCGTCGGCACCTTGTACTTCTCGGATACGGTGCTGGCCGCCTTGGCCGCGCCGGAGCCGAAGGCGCCGAACATGAAGTTGACATTGCCCTGGGTGATCATCTGCTCGGTCGCCTGCACCGCGCGCGGCGTGTTCGACTGATAGTCGGCGTAGACGATCTCGACCTTGTATTTCTTGCCGCCGACGGAAATGCCGCCGGCCTTGTTCGCCTCCTCGGCCCAGAGGTCATAGCCCTGCTGCTGCTTGATCGCCTCAGGCGCGAGCGGGCCGGTGATCGGCAGCGGGGCCCCGAAACGGATGACGTCCTCGGCCGACGCGTTAGAAGCCAGCGCGCCGGAGAGAACCGCTGCCGCCCATATTGGGGTTGCAAGACGCGCGCAACGAGTGACCCAAGACTTATTCATAGAATATTTCTCCATGGCGGCCAGACCGAATGGAAAAATCATGGCAAATCCCGCATTCGAATAAAAGCATTGAAATTAGAGGTCTGAGGTCGAATAATTCGATCCCTGGTCAGCGCCTGCCATCTTGTTGGGCAGACCGACAGGAGGCAGACCGACAGGAGGACGAACGCCGCATGATCGAGTCAGCCGCCATCCGATATTTCCGAGAGGTCACTCAATGCGGCTCGATCAAGCAAGCGGCTGCTACGCTGCGGATCGCGCCGAGCGCGATCAGCCGGCAGATGCAGGCGATCGAGGAGGAGCTATCGGCAAAGCTGTTCGAGCGCGGCCCGCGCGGGATGCAGCTCACCGGCGCCGGCCATTTGCTGTACCGCTACGCGGTCGAGAACCGCAATCAGCTCGACGGCATTCGCGTCAAGGTGCAGGAATTCGACAGCTCGCGGCGTGGACAGGTCAGGATCGCCACCGTCGAGGGCATGCTGATGAGCTTCCTGTCGAATTTCGCCGTTGACCTTGCCGGCGACTATCCGGGCATCTCGATCTCGATGACAATGGTGGGCTCGCGCGACGTGGCCGAGAAGGTTGGCCATAACGATGCTGACCTCGGCTTCGTGTTCGGCCGCGCGCCGCGCAGCGACCTGATCGAGCTCGGGCGAATGCGGCAGTCGCTGTGCCTGATCGTCTCGCCACGCCATCCGTTGGCGAACAAGGCGAGCTGCACGGTGAAGGAACTCGCAGGGCTACGCGTTGTGGTTCCCGATCCGTCCTTCGGCATTCGTCAGGAGGTCGATCGCGCCTGCGCGCAGGCCAAGGTCAGGCTCGAGGTGTGCACCGAGACCAACTCGCTCGCCTTCGCACAAAGGCTTGCCGCGCGCACCGATCTCGCCACCTTCTTGCCGCGTGTGGCCGCGGTGCAGGCGCTGGAGGCGGGCCTGCTCGTTGCCGTGCCGCTACGCGACAAGCGGCTGGAGGCGACGCAGGTCACCATGGTCCGGCTGGCGAGCCGAAACCTGTCGCCGTCCTGCCGGCTGGTGGCCGACCTCCTGATCGGCCGAATGCGTGAAGAGCAGGACTGAATTGTCCGAGCTCAGCTCGCTTTGCGCAGTTTGAAGCGCTGGATCTTGCCGGTCTGCGTTTTCGGCAGCGCATCGACGAAGCTGATGGCGCGGGGATATTTGTACGGCGCGATCCTGGCCTTGACGTGATCCTGCAGGAGCTTGACCTGCAACTCATCGCAGCGGCAGCCCTGCTTCAGCACGACATAGGCCGAGACGATCTGCCCGCGCTCTTCATCGACCTGCCCGACCACCGCACATTCCGCGACATCTGGATGTGTCAGCAGCGCGGCCTCGACCTCGGGACCTGCGATGTTGTAGCCGGAAGAAATGATCATGTCGTCGGCGCGGGCGACGAAGGAGAGCCTGCCATTCTCGTCGCGCACGAACGCGTCGCCGGTCAGGTTCCAGCCATCGCGCACATATTTGGTTTGGCGCGCGTCCGCGAGATAGCGACACCCGGTCGGGCCGCGCACCGCGAGTTTACCGACCTTGCCGGGCGGCAACTCGTTCATGTCGTCGTCGACGATCTTTGCCTCATAGCCGGAAACCGGATGTCCGGTCGTGCCCGCCACGGCATCGCCGATCCGGTTGGTGATGAAGATGTGCAGGATCTCCGTGCTGCCGATGCCGTCGAGAATCGGCTTGCCGGTCTTCCTGGTCCAGCTTTCGAACACCGGCGCCGGCAACGTCTCGCCGGCGGAAACAGCGATGCGCAGCGATGACAGATCGGCCCCGTTGTCCATCGCGGCCATCATCGCACGGTAGGCGGTCGGCGCGGTGAAGCAGATCGTGGCCTTGTAGGTCTCGATGATCTCGACCATCTGGTTCGGCGCGGCGTTTTCCAGCAGCGTCGCGGTGGCGCCGAACCGCAAAGGAAAGATCGCAAGCCCGCCGAGGCCAAACGTGAAGGCCAGCGGCGGCGAGCCGACAAAGACGTCGTTCTCGGTGACCCCAAGCACTTCCTTCGCATAGCCGTCCGCGACGATCAGGAGATCGCGGTGGAAATGCATCGTCGCCTTCGGCTCGCCGGTCGTGCCCGATGTGAATCCTAATAGCGCCACGTCATCGCGGCCGGTCTTGACCGCGTCGAACCGCACCGGCTTGCTCAATGCGACGCGGTCGAGCTCGGCGTCGTGATTCTGCGTGCCGTCGAAATTGACGACCTGCTTGAGGAATTTGCTGGTCTTGGCACAGGCGACAAGTTCGTCGGCGATACGGCTATCAGTTAGCGCCAGCGAGATTTCGGCCTTATCGACGATCTTCGCCAGTTCGCCGGCGCGGAGCATCGGCATGGTGTTGACGACCACGGCGCCGGCCTTGGTCGCGGCGAGCCAGGCGGCGACGAAGGCCGGATTGTTGCCGGAGCGGATCAGCACGCGGTTGCCGGGCTTGACCCCGTAGTTCTCGACCAGCGCATGCGCAAGGCGGTTGGACCAGTCGGTCAATTCCTTGTAGGTGCGCTGGCGGCCGTTGCCGATCAGCGCAGTGTGGTCGCCAAAGCCTTTCTCTACCATGCGGTCGGTCAGTTCGACCGCGGCATTGAGATATTCTGGATATTGAAATTCAGGCCGGTCGAGCAGCAGGTCCGGCCATTGATGGAATGGCGGAAGATTGTCGCGCGTGAACGTGTCGACATGGGCGGAAGGGCCCAGCTTCGGTGCAAGAACTGCCATATCCATCGCCCCTCGCTTTCCAGCAAGAATGCTCACGATCACACATCGAGGACGCCCGGCAGCGTATCCGGCAACAATTTTATACTTAAAACAATTTCACGCAAGAGCCGATTTTGCGGTTCGGAGAATTCAGTCCTGCGCCAATTCGCGCAGGCGCGTGACCATCGCCGAGTCCGGATCGGCGAGCGGCGCGATCGCGGTGAAATGATTGGCAGCGGCGACGACGCCGAAGCGGGTGGCAACGCCGGCCGCGCCCCATTGTTCGACGATGGTGCGGCTTTGCCGATGATATTCGGCGCTTTCGGTTTCGCCGACCACCGCATCCAGCGCTGTTCCGGCCGGCGGCCGCCAGAACAGCGGACTTGCAGCCTCGGCCGCCGCGGCATCCAGACGCAATGCCTTGTTGATCGAGGTTTCGACCAGCGGCGCGAGCTCGAACAGGCCCGAGATCGAATAGGCGGATATGACCGGCCGCTTCGGCAGCGACGCATCGAGCGCCGGCCAATCGGTCGCGAGCATGCAGGCGGCGAGATGCCCGCCCGCGGAATGGCCGCTCACCACCAGCGGTCGGCCAAGCCGAGCCAATACGCGCGAGGCATCTCGCATCTGGCTGATGATGTCGGCAATGGTGACAGTGGGACAGAGATCGTAGCTTGGCACGGCAACCGTGACTCCGTGGGCATTGAGCCCGCGCGCGCAATGGCTGAAGAAGGAGCCGTCGAGCGCCTGCCAATAGCCGCCGTGGATGAAGACGACGATCGGCCCCTCGCTGCTTTCAAACAAATCAATGGTGTGGCGATTGCCCGGGCCGTAGGCGATGCGGCGCGGCGCATGCTGCGCGCGATAGGCGGCCGCGTCCCTGGCCCAGCCTTCGATCAGCGCGGGATGTTCCGGTACCCGCGCGCGGTTGTTGTATTCGACCTCGTAGTCGACCCCAGCCACGCCGCTCATGGCGTCCGCGCTTTGGCCGATCGCTGCGCCGACGCCTTTGTCTTGGCGAGCAGCCGCATCAATTCGCTGATATCCTTGCGCGAGAGGTCGGCGAAGACATCGGCGATCCAGGTCTCGTGCTCGGCGGCCATCTTGCGGAACTCGGCGCGGCCGAGCTTTGTCAGCCGGATGAACTGCACGCGCCGATCGGTCTCCGAGGTGCGGCGGTCGAGATGACCGGATTCCACCAGCCGTTCGACCAGACCGGTCACATTGCCGTTCGACACCATCATCCGCTTGGAGAGGTCGGACAGCGTCATGCCATCAGGCACCTTGTCGAGCTGGGCCATCAGGTCGAAGCGCGGCAACGTAACGTCGAAGCGCTCGCGAAGGCGGCTGCGCACCTCGCCCTCGATCAGTGTGGTGCAGGTCAGGAGCCGAAGCCAGAGCCGAAGCTCGGTGCCGTGATCCTCCGGCAGTTCGACCGCTTTTGTCTCGGAATCAAGCATCATGGGTAGTCACGCCTTTCGCGGCGCCAATCGCAGCCGATCGTTTTGACCTTCAAGCAATTCGCGGCATATCGCAAGCTGAATGAGCGATGCTCCATGATATCGCGGGATCTCTTTAAGCTTCAAGCAATTTGGCGCGGCGCTTGCATGCGGGCTTGCATACGATCCGCTGGCGGTCGAGACGCGGCGAGGCATTCGCTTGCGGCGCTTGCCGTCGTCAGAATAAGCTGTGGCGCGGGATTTTGATCTTTGTTGGCGCGGGGACAGACCATGAAACGGGCATTGAAGTTGGCAGGACTGGCGGCGCTGTTCGCCCTTGCTGCCGGACCTGCGCTGGCGCAGGAGAAGATCAAGATCGGCGTCATCGTGACGACGTCGGGCCCGGCTGCCGCGCTCGGCCAGCAGGTGCGCGACGGTTTTGCGCTGGCGATCAAGGATCTCGGCGGCAAGATGGCGGGCCGCGAGGTCGAGGTCGTGAATGTCGACGACGAGCTCAAGCCGGATGGCGCGGTGACCAAGGTGCGCGGGCTGCTGGAACGCGACAAGGTCGACTTCGTGGTCGGGCCGATCTTCTCCAACATCCTGCAGGCGATCCATCGCCCCGTGACCGAGAACAAGACGTTCCTGATCTCGCCCAACGCCGGACCCTCGAGCTACGCCGGCAAGGAATGCAACCCATTCTTCTACGTCACCTCCTATCAGAACGATCAGGTGCACGAGATCCTCGGCAAGGTCGCGCAGGATCGCGGCTACAAGCGCGTCTATCTCCTGGTACCGAACTATCAGGCCGGACGCGACTCGGTGGCCGGCTTCAAGCTCGACTACAAGGGCGAGATCGTCGATGAATCCTATACGCCGCTCAACACGCTCGACTTCCAGCCGGAGCTCACAAGAATCTCCTCGCTGAAGCCGGATGCGCTGTTCACCTTCATGCCGGGCGGCATGGGCGTCAATCTGGTGAAGCAGTACAAGCAGGCCGGCGCCACCGTGCCCGTGCTATCGGCCTTCACGGTCGATGAATCCACGCTGCCGGCCCAGCAGGATGCGGCGGTCGGCATGTTCGGCGGCGCCAACTGGGCGCCCAACCTCGACAATCCCCAGAACAAGAAGTTCGTGGCGGCCTATGAAGCCGCCTACCAGAGCGTGCCCGGCACCTACGCCATGCAAGCCTACGATGCGGCGCTCTTGATCGACAGCGCTGTGAAAGCGGTGAACGGCAACCTCTCCAACAAGGAGGCGGTCGCGGCGGCGCTGAAGAAGGCCGATTTCGTTTCGCTTCGCGGCAGCTTCAAGTTCAACGCCAACGGCTATCCGATCCAGGACTTCTATCTGACCCAGGTCGCCAAACGTCCTGATGGAAAGTTCCAGACCGAGATCGTACAAAAGGTGTTCGAGAATTACGGCGACCGTTACGCCAAGGATTGCTCAGGCAAGTAAGCGAGGGAGTGGAACAATGAACGACGAGATCGCGGGCATCACCCGCGCCAACGAGGGCATGCAGGGCATCACCTGGAACATCCTCGGCCAGACCTATGTGCCGAAGAACCGCACCGAGCATTCGTTCTCCTGGCACGCGACGTTTCCGCCCGGCACCTTCGTGCCGCCGCACATCCATCCCGACCAGGACGAATATCTCTACATCCTCGAAGGCAAGCTCGACTTCATGCTCGACGGCGCCGATGAATCGGCGACGCCAGGCGATCTCGTGCGCCTGCCGATGGGCAAGCCGCACGGCATCTTCAACAAGTCACAGCAGGCGGCGAAGACGCTGTTCTGGGTGTCGCCGACGCGCCGGCTCTACGACCTGTTCTGGGCGATCCACAACATGCGGGAGCAGAACCCGGATGACGTGGTCCGGCTCGCGGCCGAGTACAACATCCACTTCCTGCCGCCGCCTCCGGCGTAACGCAGGCTGATATTTGCTCGAATCGACGCGAGCGTGGCTTTTCACCTCTCCCGAAGGGAGAGGTCGGCGCGAAGCGCCGGGTGAGGGGTTTCGCTCCCTCATGGACACCGCCCCCTCACCCGGATCGCATCTGACGATGCGATCCGACCGCTCCCCGCTGGGGAGAGGTGGGCACCGAGCTACTGCCGCGCCACCACGCGGGCGGCGAAGCCGGCCTTGGCGGCGTAGCCGCGCACGATTGCTTCGCGGGCCTCGTAGCTGAGGATGGTATCGATATCTGTAAACCCCTGCGGGGCGATCTGCTCGACCGCATCGATCACGCCCTCCGGCCCGCCGCGGCGGTTGGAGGCGACGATGTCGGCAGTCATCGGCAGGCGCTGGCGTTCATAGGCGGCCAGCGCCTGACGTGGATGCTCCGACCGCGCCAGCGCATCCGCGAGACACCGCGCATCGAGGATGGCCTGCGAGGCGCCGTTGGAGCCGACCGGATACATCGGATGCGCGGCATCGCCGAGCAAGGTGACGCGCCCGCTCGTCCAATAGGGCAAGGGATCGCGGTCGCAGCACGGATACTCCCAGAATTCCGGCGTGGCGCCGACCAGCGCTGCAAAGTCCACCTGCGGGATCGAGAAGCCTGTGACATGCGGCATCAGCTCTTCCCGCCTGCCGAGATTCGACCAGCCCTCGCGGCGCGGCGGCGGTGACGCGCCATCGCCGATCCGCACCATCACCGCCCAATTGGTGAGACGGCTGGCCGGGCTCGAGCCTTCCGCGATCGGATAGATCACGGCCTTGGCGTTCAGGCCCCCGGCGATGATCATCGAGCGGCCGGTCAGGAACGCGGGCCAGTCGGCGGCTCCGCGCCACAGCATCAGGCCGTTCCAGCACGGCGGGCCTTCGTTCGGAAACAGCGTCTCGCGCACTTTCGAGTGGATGCCGTCGGCGCCGATCAGGATATCAGCGCGAGCGGTGTGCATATGTGCCCCCGCACGATCGAAGAAATAGGCCGTGACGCCGCCTTCATCCTGCGTGAACGCGCCGAGCCGGCAGCCGGTGTGGATCGCCTCGCCGCCAAGCCGCTCGACCACAGCCTGATGGATGACGCCCTGCAGACGGCCGCGATGGACGGAGAATTGCGGCACGTCGTGGCCGGCGTCCAGCCCGCGCTTCTCATGCCAGACCTGCTGGCCATGGCGCGTCAGGTAGAACAGTTCATGGGTCCGGATCGCGACCTTGTCGAGCGCGTCAAGCAGGCCAAGCCCGGCGAGTTCGCGGATTGCATGCGGCAAAGTGTTGATGCCGACCCCGAGCTCGCGGATCGTCTCCGCCTGCTCGAACAATTCGCAAGTAATGCCACGGGCCCGCAGCATCAGCGCCGTGGTGAGCCCGCCAATCCCGCCGCCGACGATAATCGCCTTCATCGCCCTACTCCACTCGCGACGTCATGCCCGGCCTTGCGCCGGGCATCCACGCCGTCCGCGCTGAACCAAGGACGTGGATGGCCGGGACGAGCCCTGCCATGACGAAAGCATTCGCTCGACGCACCAGCGTCGCATGGCCCAAGCCCGCGTCGCAAGCGGGTTTGTTGGAGGTGGAGCGCGCTTAGGTTAACGCTCTCACCACCTCAATCCGGAACCACCGCGATCGCCTGGATCTCGACCTTGGCGCGATCCTCGATCAGGCCGGAGACCTGGACCGCCGTCATCGCCGGGAAGCGGCGGCCCATGATGTCGCGGTAGACGGCGCCGATCTCCTTCAACCGGGAGGAATATTCGCGGCGGTCGAGCAGGAACCAGGTCATCGACACGATATGCTCCGGCTTTGCGCCGCCGCTGGCGGCGACCGCGACGACGTTGCGCAGGGTCTGCCCGATCTGCTCCACGAGGTCGTCAGTCTCGAACACGCATTGCGCGTTCCAGCCGATCTGGCCGGCGACAAGGATCATCTTGCCGCGCGCGGCAACGCCATTGGCATAGCCGACCGGCTGGGCCCAGCCTTCGGGCTGCAGGAGTTCGATCATGTGCTTATTCCCGTCAAAGGCTCAATTCCCCTCGAAGACCGGTTTCCTCTTGGCGGCGAACGCCTCGAAGGCGCGGCGGAAATCGCCGGTCGCCATGCAGATCGCCTGCGCCTGCGCTTCCGACTCCACTATCTCGTCGATGCCCATCGCCCATTCCTGGTTGAACATCGTCTTGGTCATGCCATGCGCGAACCACGGACCGTCGGCGAGCGAGCGGGCGAGATCGTAGGCCGCGGCAGGTAGCTCCGCCGTCGGCACCAGTCGGTTGTGAAAGCCCCAGGCAAATCCCTCTTCCGCGCTCATAGCCCGGCCGGTGTAAAGCAACTCAGCGGCGCGGCCCTGACCGATCACCCGCGGCAACAATCCGCACGCGCCCATGTCGGCGCCGGCGAGGCCCACGCGCGTGAACAGGAAGGCGGTCTTGGCCTGCGGCGTCGCCAGCCGCAGATCGGAGGCGAGCGCCAACATCGCGCCGGCGCCGGCACAGATGCCGTCGATTGCGGCGACGATCTGCTGCGGGCATTTGCGCATCGCCTTCACGACATCGCCGGTCATGCGCGTGAACGCGATCAGGTCCGGCATCGCCATCCGCGTCAGCGGCTCGATGATCTCGAACACGTCGCCGCCGGAGCAGAAATTGCCGCCGTCCCCGGTCAGCACGATGGCGCGGACATCTGAGGCGTAGGCGAGATCGCGGAAGAGATCGCGCAGTTCCTCGTAGGACTGGAACGTCAGCGGATTCTTCTTGTCCGGCCGATTCAGCGTGATCGTGGCGACGCGGGCATCGTCATCGGTTGCCCATTTGAAATGGCGCGCCTGATAGTCCTTGAACGGCCGGAGCTTTGCTTTCATCTCAGACATGATTTTTTCCTTGGGCGTTTCTTTTATCCCGTGAAGACCTCGCCGCCTGCGACGGCAATGGCCTGTCCATTGATGGACGATGAGCTAGAGGAAGCGAGCCAAAGAATGGTGTCCGCGACTTCCTCAGGCGTCACCAGCCGCTGCATCGGATTGACTTTCGCCAGGGCTGCGCGTGCTTCGGCTTCGCTGCGGCCGGTCTTGGCGACGATGTTGGCGGCCGCATCCGCCACTAACGGAGTATCCGTATAGCCCGGACAGATCGCATTCACGGTGACGCCGCGACGCGCATATTCGAGCGCGAGCGCGCGCGTCAGCCCGACAACGCCGTGCTTCGCGGCGACATAGGCCGAGACGTAAGCGTAGCCGGTCAGGCCCGCCGTGGACGATACGTTGATGACGCGCCCGCGGCCACGTTGCGCCATGCCGGGCAGCACCGCATGAGTCACCAGGAACACGCTGGAGAGATTGCTCGCCAGCATGTCCGACCATAGAGCCGCATCCGTCTTCTCGAACGGCGCGCTCAATGCCTTCCCCGCATTGTTGACGAGAATGTCGATCGGGCCGACCTCGGCCTCGATCCGCTTGATGCCCTCGGTGACAGCGATTTCATCGGTCACATCGACAGGCAGAACAGCGCCGGCACCCGCCCCAATGGACGCCGCAGTCCCGGCAAGCGTATCCGGCCTCCTGCCTGCAACGCTCACGCGTACGCCGGCTTCGGCCAGCGCTCGTGCCGTGGCCGCGCCGATGCCGGAGCCGCCACCGGTGACGAGCGCATGTGCGTCGGGCCAGAAATTCCGGGTCATGCTTTCGCTCCCGCTGCCGCGCGCTCCAGATTGGCCTCATATTGCGGCTTGCCGGAGAGATACTGCTTCGGCCAGGCAATCGACTTCACGCCGATCTTAGCGGCCTCGTGCAGCGTCCAGGCCGCATCCGCAAGATGCGGGCGCGCGATCGCGCAGAGATCGGCGCGGCCGGCGGCGATGATGGAATTGGCGTGATCGGCCTCGGAAATCGCGCCGACCGCAATGGTCGCAATGCCGACCTCGTTGCGGATCTTGTCGGCAAACGGCGTCTGATAGAGCCGGCCATAGACCGGATGGTCGTCAGCCCAGACCTGGCCCGAGGAGCAATCGATCAGGTCGGCGCCGGCTTGCTTGAACAGCCTTGCGAACTGAAGCGCATCATCCGGCGTGTTGCCGCCCTCGGCCCAGTCATGGCATGACAGGCGCACCGAGATCGGCTTGTCCTGCGGCCACACGTCACGTATCGCCCGAAATACCTCCAGCGGATAACGCGCGCGGTTCTCGATGCTGCCGCCATATTCGTCCGTCCGGCGGTTGGTGAGCGGCGAGAGGAAGCTCGACAGCAGGTAACCGTGGGCGCAATGCAGTTCGAGGATGTCGAAGCCGGCCCGCACCGCACGCCGCGCCGCGGCGACGAACTGCTCGCGCACCTCAACCAGTTCGGCGCGCGTCATCGGCTCCGGCGTCTGACCGTCGGGCAGATAGGGAACAGCGGAGGCTGACACCAGCGGCCAGTTTCCTTCGGCAAGCGGCTCGTCCATTCCCTCCCAGGCCACGCGGGTCGAACCCTTGCGTCCGGAGTGGCCAAGCTGAATGCCGATCCTGGCCGCGCTATTGGCGTGGACGAAATCGACGATGCGCTTGTAGGCCTTCGCCTGCTCGTCGTTCCACAATCCGCAGCAGCCCGGCGTGATCCGCGCCTCCGGCGACACGCAGGTCATCTCGGTGAAGATCAGCCCGGCGCCGCCGAGCGCGCGGGCGCCGAAATGCACCAGATGGAAATCGTTCGGCACGCCCTCTTCTGCCGAATACATTGCCATCGGCGAGCAGATGATGCGGTTGGGCAATGATAAGCCGCGGATACGGAACGGCGTCAACATCGGCGGCGCCACGCGATCATTAGAATCCGGCAGCCCGGCGCGTTCGGCAAACCAGCGCTCATAGCCTTCGAGCCATGTCTTGTCGCGAAGCCGCAAATTCTCGTGGCTGATGCGCTGCGAACGCGTCAGCAGCGAATACATGAACTGCTCGGGCTCCAGGGTATCAGCATAGCGCGCGCCCACCACCTCGAACCACTCCATCGCATTGCGCGCGGCATTCTGGATCCGCGCCACATCGACGCGGCGAAGCTCCTCGTAGGCCGCGAGTACCGCGGGAATCTTGTCCGGCGTCGCGCCGAGCTGCTTGAACTGGTTGGTCAGCTCGATCGCGTCCTCGAGCGCGAGCTTGGTCCCCGATCCGATCGCAAAGTGCGCGGTATGCGCGGCATCGCCCATCACCACGACATGGCTGTTACCGTTGAACGCGGTCCACTTGCCGCAGATCAATCGCGGGAAGGAAAGCCAGGCCGAGCCACGCAGATGCCGCGAATTGGAGACCAGCGGATGGCCATCGAGAATTTCGGCGAAGATCTTCTCACAGAACGCGATGGAGTCGTCCTGATCGAGCTTGTCGAGACCATGCGCAAGGAACGCCTCCTCCGTGGTCTCAACGATGAAGGTCGCCGCGCCCTCCTCGAACTTGTAGATATGCGCCTGGAACCAGCCGTGCTCGGTCTTGCGGAAGTCGAAGGTGAAGGCATCAAAGCGCTTGTTGGTGCCGAGCCAGATATAGCGGTTCGGCCGCATCAGGATGTCGGGCTGGAAGCTTTCGGCATAGCGCGTGCGGATCTTCGAGTTCACGCCGTCGGCGGCAACGATCAGGTCGGCATCCGGAAATTCGAGATCGGACTCGACCTCGCGCTCAAAGACCAGTTCAACGCCGAGTTCCTCGGCGCGCGCCTGCAATATGTTGAGCAGGCGCTTGCGGCCTATGCCGACAAAGCCGTGGCCGGTGGTGCGCATCCGGCGCCCCTTGATCAGGACCTCGATATCGTCCCAGTGGTTGAAAGCCTGCTCGATCGCATCCGCCGTGACCGGATCCCATTTGCGCATGTTGTCCATGGTCGCATCCGAAAACACGACGCCGAAACCGAAAGTGTCGTAGGGGCGGTTGCGCTCGACCACCGAAATCCGGTGCGCCGGATCGAGCATCTTCATCAGGATGCCGAAATAGAGCCCGGCCGGCCCGCCCCCGATGCAGACGATGCGCATGGCTGTCTCCTCACCTTCGGCCGTCGGAGGATCTGAGCGTTCCCAGGAGCCGAAGTCAGGAGATATTTTATGCTTAAAATAGTTTTGTCAAGCGAGAGTGAGACACCACCAGCCCGGCAAACGGGTGATCGTGCCGTTCTTTTTGCCCAGGAACGGCGATTTTGGCGCGACTTGGGGCTGGAGATGAAGACGGAGGAGTGACTTGGGAGTCTGGCCCGCAGCCGAAAGCAAAACGCCGGCCTCCACGGATTGGAGGCCGGCGCTGAATCTTCACCTCTCCCGCTTGCGGGAGAGGTCGGCGCGTAGCGCCGGGCGAGGGCTCTCTCCACTCGGGGAGCCCTAATGCGGAGGCACCCCCCACCCCAGCCCTCCCCCCCGCAAGCCGGAGAGGGAGCGCAGCTTCGCCGGGGCGACCTTTCAACCTGATCGGCGATTTCGCTAATACGCCAGCGGCTTCGGCCGGCCGACGCCGCAGTAATGAAAACCGTTCCGCGTCACATCCTCGGGCGAATAGATGTTGCGGAGATCGACGATCACGGGTGTTGCCATGATCGTTGCCATCTTCTTCAGGTCGAGCGCGCGGAACTGCTCCCATTCCGTCACGATCACGATCGCATGGCTTCCTCGCGCGCAATCATAAGCGTCGCGGCAGAAGGTGACGTTCTCGAACACCTTCTTGGCCTGCTCCATCCCGACCGGATCGAAGGCACGGATCGTCGCGCCCATATCCTGCAGCGCCGTGATCAGCGGGATCGACGGCGCATCGCGCATGTCGTCGGTGTTCGGCTTGAAAGTGACGCCGAGCACGGCGATGGTCTTGCCGCGGATGTTGCCGCCGAAGGCATTCGCCACCTTGCGCGCCATGGCGCGCTTGCGCTGGTCGTTCACCGACACCACCGTCTCGACGATCCGCAGCGGGGCCTCGTGGTCCTGGCCGGTCTTGATCAGCGCCAGCGTATCCTTGGGAAAGCAGGAGCCGCCGAAGCCCGGACCGGCATGCAGGAATTTCGAGCCGATGCGGTTGTCGAGCCCGATGCCGCGGGCGACCTCCTGGACATTGGCGCCGACCTTCTCGGCAAGATCGGCGATCTCGTTGATGAAGGTGATCTTGGTCGCAAGGAATGAGTTGGCGGCATATTTCGTCAGCTCCGCGGTGCGGCGGCTGGTGTAGAGGATCGGCGAGGTGTTGAGATGCAGCGGACGATAGACTTCCGCCATCACCTCCCTCGCAAAGGCATCCTCCGTGCCGATGACGATGCGATCGGGGTGCTTGAAGTCCTGGATCGCGGCCCCTTCCCGCAGGAATTCGGGATTAGAGACGACGGCAAATTTTGCGTCCTTTTTCTCCTCGCGGATGATGCGCTCGACCTCGTCTCCGGTGCCGACCGGGACGGTCGACTTCGTCACCACGACTGCCGACTCCGGCAAGGCCGCGGCGATTTCGCGCGTCGCGGCGTAGACATGGGAAAGATCGGCGTGGCCGTCGCCGCGGCGGGACGGGGTGCCGACCGCGATGAAGATGACTTCGGAACGGCTGACCGCCCCCTTCAAGTCGGTCACGAAGGCCAGCCGGCCCTGCGCGATGTTTCTCGCCACCAGCTCCGAAAGCCCGGGCTCGTGGATCGGGATCTCGCCCTTGTTCAGCGCTGCGATCTTCTTTTCATCCTTGTCGACGCAAACGACGTAGTGCCCGAAGTCGGCGAAACACGCCCCCGACACCAGTCCGACATAACCGGCGCCGACCATCGTGATATGCATGACTTATCCTGTCTGACCAAATGATCGCAGCGGCCGCACCGGTCATCATTTGACCAGCATCGACTCGCCATCGAGATGCTGCGGGAAAAAGAAGAAATTGTTGATATAAAACCGCCCTTCCTTGCGGCCACCATCCGCCTCGAGCGCCGCCGCATCCTGCAGCTCCTCGACATCGAACTTTTCGACGTCGATCACATCGCCTTCCTTCAGGAAGAAACCACGGTAGAGCCGTTGCCGGAAGAAATCGAACACCGATTCCGTCGCGGCCGGCCGATGACGATCCTCCGCTTCCACCAGGAACACCGGCTGGCAGCGCTCCAGGAGCTCGACGGCGCCGTTGAGGACGTTGAGCTCGTGCCCTTCCACGTCGATCTTCACGAAGGCGACCTCTTGATGCATCACCGAATCCAGTCGCGCCATCGGCACGTGGGCGGCGACGATCGGATCGGCCGACGCCATCACACGCCGCTCTAGAGAGGCAAGGCCGTGGACCAAACCCGTGTCGCCGCGCGGAATGAAGAGTTCCGCGTCACCTTCGTGGTCCGACAGCGCGATCTCGTGCACGCTGACGTTTGAAGCAGATGTCCGCCGCAGCAGGCGCGCCATGTCGTGCGAGGGTTCGAAGGCGTGGACCTCGCGGGAAAGCCGCGCCAGCTTTCGCGTGTAGAGCCCGCAATTGGCACCGATGTCGACCGTGACCGCATCGTCCGGGATAATCTTGTCGAGATAGGAAAGTTCCCGCTCCGCCGATTTCGGACGATGCATAAAGTGCCACTGCAGCCAGATCGATGGGAATGCATCCTTCAAGAGATCCTTGGCCTGCTGCTTGGCACCCATGTCCATTCCCTCCGTTATGTGTTGATGCGGATAGGATACTCCGAGACGCCGCCCACCGGATTGGCTTGCGGCCGCCACGTCACACCCGGTGGTAGATATCCTGCACCCGGACGATGTCGTCCTCCCCAAGATACGTGCCCGACTGCACCTCGATCAGGTTGAGCGGAACCTTGCCCGGATTTTCCAGGCGATGCATGCAGCCGAGCGGAACGAAGATCGATTCGTTCTCGCGGAGCAGCACCTCCTCGTCGTCCCGCGTGACGATCGCGGTGCCGTTCACCACCACCCAATGCTCGGCGCGGTGAAAATGTTTCTGCAGCGACAGCTTGGCGCCCGGGTTGACAGTGATGCGCTTGACCTGGAAGCGGTCGCCGGCATGGATCGACGTGTAGTAACCCCACGGACGGTGCACGCTGTGGGTCTGCGTCGCGGCGCGATGGCCGTTGGCCTTCAACCGCTCCACCAGCTTGCCGACATCCTGGGCGCGCTCGCGTTTGGTCACCAGCACCACGTCGGGCGAAGCGGTGATGACGAGATCCTCGACGCCGAGGGCGGCAACCAGCGGGCCGTCTCCCCGCACGTAGCAGCCGGAGCTGTCCTCGGCCAGCGCATCGCCGATCACGACATTGCCGGATGCGTCCTTCTCGCCCATGGTCCACAGTGCCGACCAGCTTCCGACGTCGCTCCAGTCAAAACTGGCGGGCACCACCATGGCCTTGTCGGTCTTTTCCATCACCGCGTAGTCGACGGAGATGGACGGGCAGGACTCGAATGCCTTTTCTTCCAATCGCAGGAAATCGAGATCGCGCGTCGCGCCGGCCAGCGCCGCGCGGCAGGCATCCAGAATCGCGGGCTCGTGCCGCGCCAGTTCATCGATGAAGGCGCGTGCGGGCAGCAGGAAGATTCCGCTGTTCCACAGATGATCATTGCCGGCCAGCAAGCGCTCCGCGGTCACGGCGTCGGGCTTCTCGACGAAGCCCGCGACTTTGCGGATTTCGGGAAGATCGGCGATCCCGCCGCCCATGCGGATGTAGCCATATCCGGTCGCAGGCCCGGTCGGCTTGAGGCCGAACAGAACAAACTGTCCACGGCGCGCCGCCGGTAGCCCGCTCGCGATCGCGGCGCGGAACGCCGCGTGATCGCGCACCCAGTGGTCGACCGGCGTCACCAGGATCACCGCGCCGGGATCAACCTCGCTGGCGAGAAGCGCCGCGATCGCGACCGCCGGCGCCGTATTTCGTCCGAACGGCTCCAGCACCATGGTCGGATTGGCGATGCCGGCCGCGCGCAGTTGCTCGCCAATGGCAAAGCGATGCTCGGCATTGGCGATCACCATCGGATCGGCAAACAGCGACGGCTCCGTCACACGGTTCGCCGTCTGCTGCAGCAAGGTCTTCTCGCCGAGCAGCGCGAGCAGTTGCTTCGGCTGGTTCTCGCGCGACAGCGGCCAGAGCCGTGAGCCGGTTCCGCCCGACAAAAGAACTGGGACTATGCGGCCGCGTGGCTGCAGCATTCTGTCGCTCCCCTTTTTGTGATGCTTGGATGTCGGCGGGCTAGAAGCCGCTGCCGGACAGGAATTCGCGGCGGACGGTGCGCACGATGATCATGACGTCCATGCGCAAGGACCAGCGCTCGATGTAGTCGAGATCGTAATCGATCCGCGAGATCGCGCGGCCGGCCTCAACCGTGCTTCCGCGGCAGCCGCTCACCTGCGCAAGGCCCGTGATCCCGGGCCGAGCGCTGTGGCGCTGGAAGTAATACGGCACGAGGTCCTCATAAGGCAGCTCAGCGGCCAGCATGCCCGGGACATGCGGGCGCGGGCCGACCAGCGACATGTCGCCCTTGATGACATTGATCAATTGCGGGATTTCATCGAGGCTCGTCTTGCGCAGGATCCTGCCGATCGGGGTGACTCGGGAATCGCCCTGCACGGTCTGCTTGACGCCGCGCACGTCGCCGGCGTCGGTCCGCATCGAGCGGAACTTGTAGATCTTGAAGCGCCGGTTTCGATAGCCGTACCGGTATTGGTGAAACAACACCGGTCCTCGCGACGTCAGCTTGATGCCGATGGCGATCGCGATCAAGAGCGGCGCGAAGAACAACAGCGCTGCGCTTGCAACCACGATATCGAAGATGCGCTTTGAGATGGAAGAACCCGGCTCAGTCCGCACCGCGCCGCGCGGGCGCTTTGCTCGATAGGGGCTATATGAATTGCTGCCGGCATATTCGACCGGCCGCATCGAGATGGTGCTCCGCTTGTTGCGGAGCGACCTGATACTGTCCTGGTCGAAGTTGGCTGTGACGATGGCGGCCATTTGCTCTCGCTCTCTCTGTTGAACCCAAAGAGGTCACAAGCGCGACGACGCAGAGCGTCACTGCCCGTCTCGCGGGCACCTTCGCAATTGCGAATTTTCCTGCGTAGCAGAGACGCGTCTCGATCGCGCGGCGGTATAACTCTACGAACTCTTTGAGCGAAATGGGGCAGCAAAACGAAAATGTTGCGCGCGGTTTTGCATCGCGGCATCGTGAGCTTTGTGCGATGCAAAGAATCCGTTTTGTTCGGAAGCGCTTAGGTTGAAGTGCACGCGAAATGCGCTGCGTGTGCTTCGATGCAGCCATGCATTAACGCAAACCTGGAACCACGCGCGAATCGGATTCGATTCAGAAATGGCCCCGCAACGGCTATATCAAGCACTTAATCTGTGCGATCATTTTTGAAGGATTTCTTTCACTGCATACTAAAGCGCCACTCGTACTCTCGCCGACGCGATCATTTCAATTGATGGTCTTCTCGATGATTGCGGGACGTCAACACCCGAAAACGGCCTTAACGAAGAAGCCGCTTGTCTCGGAAAGATTTTCCAGGGAGGCGCCAATGATCGCGGCGCGTTTGGATCGCCCTGAACCAAAACGACTCGATTCTGCGGGGCGTAAATTGAGGAACCGCATCATCCTGACGAACATGCTTGCCTGGATCGTGATCATTCTGCTCATCCGAATGATCTTCTTCTAGACTTTATACAGGCAAGCGAAACGGGAACAGGTGCCGCTGCGGCGGCGCCGCCGATTGACCTCATGACGGTTCCATGATCGAAGCAATCGATGATGCGGCCGCCAGTTGCATATCCCGAGTTCGTTGCACCTTCGGCTCCCGCAGACACGCGCATCTACGCGGTCGGCGACATTCACGGACGCGCCGACCTGCTCGCCGAGACCATTGCGCGTATCGACGACGACATAGCCCGGCGGCCGATCCGCTACGCGCTCGAGATCTATCTCGGCGACTATATCGACCGCGGCCCCGATTCCAAGACCGTGCTCGATCTGTTGGCAGTTCGCCTCGTCAGGAATCACGCGGTTTGCCTGCGTGGCAATCATGAAGAGCTGTTGCAACACTTTCTTGACGATCCGGCGGCGTTCGCGCAGTGGCGGCGGCTCGGCGGCATGCAGACGCTCGCCTCCTATGGCGTGTTTCCGCGCGACGTGCCCGTCTCCGAAGTCAACCTGCAGCGCCGTTTTCTCAACGTCTTCCCACGCACGCATGTCCTGTTCCTGCAATGCCTGCGCGACAGCTTTATCTGTGGTGACTTCTTCTTTGCCCATGCCGGGGTGCGCCCCAGCGTTCCGGTCGAGCAGCAGCATCCGGAGGATCTACTTTGGATCCGCCGGGAGTTTCTCAGTTCGGATGAAGATCACGGCAAATATGTCGTACACGGCCACACCCCGGTTCCCCATCCCGACATCAGGCATAACCGCATCAATATCGACACCGGCGCGTGGAGAAGCGGGACCCTGACCTGCATCGCCATCGAAGGAACAGCGATTCTGGTCCTGTGACAGACGATGGCGCCATTAACGCTGCGCGATCATGGAACCGCATGGAGCTGTCGCGGAACCACTACCCACATTTTTTCGCCTTGTTTGCTCACTTATGCTCCGCGCCGTTACTGACGGACTTTCGTGGGGATGCAGTCATGCAGCAACAATCAATCCGTGTCGCCCGCGCGGCGCCACGCAATATTCTATTTGCGTTTGTTTTGGCGAGCATCGCGAGTTTTGCAACTTGCGCGTCGGCTCAAACGCAAACCGGCTCGCATGCGTTCTCGACAGGGACCTACGTGCTCGGTCCGAACGACAGAGTGCGTGTGAAGGTCTATGGGGAGCCCGACATCACGGGAGAGTATGAAATCGACGCGAGCGGTCAGGTCTCGATTCCACTTGCAGGACGCATGAGGGCGTCCGGCATGACGACCAAGCAGTTGGAACGCGCGATCACATCCGCGCTATCGAAGGACATCGTGCGTGATCCGAAGGTGAACGTCGAGATCGTCGCGTACAGACCTTATTACATCCTCGGCGAGGTCAAGAAGGCCGGCGAGTATCCGTACCGCCTTGGTCTGACGGTGATGGATGCGGTCGCCAGTGCCGGCGGATTCACCTATCGCGCCAACGAGGGCAAGGTCTATCTGCGCCGATCGGGCAGTCCAGCGGAGGAGATCTACGCGCTCGATGCACCGATCCTGGTGTTTCCTGGCGACAACATCCGGGTTCCCGAGCGCTACTTCTGAGTGGCTCGTTCGACGGAGCAATCTCATTCGCAAATCACGCGCGTAAACATTTACGTCATGCGCGCTGCCATAGTGTCGTCGATTTGCGATGAGTATTATTTTGCAATGCAGAAAACTTTTTCCCGCGACGCACGTTAATGCGCGGGAAGATGTTCTCTGATCAAACCAGCAATGCTCCGTAGTGCGCGCGTAACAAGTGCAAAGGGCTGCCATGTCAATGCGCAGTCCGCGGTGAATTTGTGAGCACGGCAGCCGGGCCTCAGAACTTCACCGCTCCAGAGTTCCCGCAAGGGATGGATTATGGGACGCACGACTGCATTTGGCTGGTTGAACGCGATTGGAACGAGTGGGTCGCAGACCCGTTCGGTCGTCGCGTTCGGTCGCCGCGGACTGAAGATCCTACCCGCGCCGGTGACTGCGATTGTGCTTGGACTCGGATCGCCAGCGGAGGCGCAGGTGCTCCCTTGGCCGAATGAGGAGGTGGCGCCGCCATGGAACGCGCAACAGATCTTCGAGCCATCTCCGTTACCCAAGCTGACCGATCCTGACACCCGTGAAGCCATCCCGCCGGAGGACACGCCCGTGAAAGGCCGTCTACAGCCTGGCTATGAGCCTGTCGGCATTCGCTCGGGCTCATGGATGTTCAATCCGTCGCTGATCACTGGCGGGTTCTTCGACAGCAACGTATTCGCGTCGAATACCGACATCCGAAGTGACGTCGCGGCCGTGGTCGAGCCGTCGCTGCGTGCCCACACGCTATGGGAACGGCACGGCCTCGACCTCAAGCTCGATGCCCAGGAGACGGTCTATAAGCAGAACTCCAGCCTCAACCAGACCAATGCCAGCCTGAAGGGCAATGGCTGGCTCGACATTGCCCATGACATGGTGCTTCTGGGCAGCTTCCAGGTCGCGCATCTCAATGAGGGCGTTGGTTCGCTGAGTTCGCCCGCCAACGCCATCGCGCCGACACCTTATAATCTGTACTCAGGCGATGTGACGCTGCGCAAGGAATTCAACCGGCTGACCACCTCGGTCGGATTCAGCACCGATTCCTACGATTACGGCTCGACCGTGTCGCAGGATGGCAGGACCATCAACCAGGATGCCCGCGACGGACAGATCTACTCGCTCCATAGCCGGATCGATTATGCGTTTTCCGAGACCCTTGGCTGGTTCGGCAGCGCCGAGGGCAATGTGCGCGACCTCCGCGGCCAGCCTCTCCAGCCGCTGAGCTCCCAGGGCTATCGTGCGCTCACCGGCGTCACCCTCGGACTGGCGCGCCTGATCACCGGCGAAATCGGCTTCGGCTATGTGCAGCAACAGTTCGTCGATCCGACTATCGGCACGATCGCAGGCCCGACCTATCACGCCAGGCTGACCTGGAGCCCGACGCGGATGATCGACGTTCACTTCAACGCCGAGCAGATCGTCACGGAGACTTCCGTCACGAGTGCGAGCGGCGTGCTCGCCAACGCCGTGCAGTTCGGGCTGGACTATGAGTTCCGTCGCAACGTCATCGTTTCGTTCTACGGCGCCTATGAGATCGACCGCTTCTTCGGGCAGCCGCGCAAGGATCAGGTCACCACGTCCGATGCCCGCGTCAAATATCTGCTGAATCGTTTCGCCGCGATCGCGGTCTACTACCGCTTCACGTCGCGCGAAAGCAACATTCCGACTTTCAGCTACGACAAACACCTGGTGGGATTGAATGTTACAACGCAGTTCTGAGCACCTGCCTCGCCCTCCGGAAGAGAGGACGGAACCTGCCGCAAGTCGCTGGCAGGCTCCGACCGTCGATCTGCGCGAGATGGCGCGTATCCTGCGCCGCCGCTACAAGCTTGCCATCCTGCCCGCTGTCGTGCTGGTCGCACTCGGGCTGACCTACTGCCTGCTGGCCACGACTTTATATACGGCAACCGCGACCGTGCTGGTCGATCCACGCCGAGCCGCCGCTGTCGAGACCAACAGCCAGACCGCGCTTTCGAACTATGGCACCGATGATGCAACCATCGAAAGCCAGTCATTGCTGATCCAGTCGATCGCGATCCTGGACCGTGTGGTCCGCAGGCTGAAGCTGACGCAAGATCCGGAATTCATCCCGACACCAGGCCTCCTCGATCCGATCAAGCGGCTGTTCGCCTCGGCTGCGCCCGAAGGCGCGGCGGATCCGCAAGACGCGGCGCGCGCGCGTTCGATCGAAATCCTGCAGAAGCGCATGAAGGTGACTCGGCAAGGCACGACCTTCCTGGTCGATATCAATGTCAGCTCGGAATCGCCGTCGAAGGCCGCTATTATCGCCAACGCGGTCGCGGACGCCTATTTCGAGGATCAGGTCCGCGCCAAGAATGACGCGACCCGCATCGCGGCTAACTGGCTCGGCGGCCAGATCAACGATCTCAAGTCGAGGGTCGTCGCCTCCGAGAAGGCGGTTGAGGATTTCCGATCCGCCAACAATCTGACGGTGTCGCAGGGCGTGACCGTCAACGACCAGCAGATCACCGACCTCAACAACAAGCTGATCGCCGCGCGGGTGCAGACCGCGGAGGCGCGCGCCAAATACGACCAGGTGCAGCAGATCGCCAAATCCGGTGGCGACCCCGGCGGAATCAATGCGGCGATTTCGTCGGATATGATCACGAAGTTGCGCACGCAATATGCCGACATTGCCAAGAACGAGGCCGATCTCTCCAGCAAATACGGCGCGCGGCATCCGCTCGTCACCAATGTGCGCGCGCAGCTCAAGGACACCCAGCGGCTGATCAACGAGGAAATCAAGCGGATCCTCGAGAGCACCAAGCACGATTACGACGTGGCGCTCTCCCGCGAAAACTCGCTGAGCCAGAGCCTGGAGCAGTTGCAGAACGTATCCAATACTTCGAGCCAGGCCCAGGTACGGCTGCATGAGTTGCAGCGCGAGGCCGAAGCCAACCGCACGCTCTATGAATCCTATCTGGCGCGCTCGAAGGAAGCGACGTCGCAGGAAAGCCTGGAATTGCCGGATTCGCGGGTGGTGACCAAAGCCAGCGTTCCGATCCGTCCCTCCTCGCCGAAGACCATGCTAATCCTGGGCCTTGCCGGGATGCTCGGCCTCGGCTTGGGAACCGTGCTCGCCTTCGGGGCCGACTATCTCGACGGCCGCATCAAGACGCTGGAGCAGGCGGAGTCGATATCGGGCGTGCCGGCGCTCGCCGCGGTGCCGTTGATCGGCACAAGGGAGCTTGCAGGATTGGCGCGGCGGCGCGGACGGGGCGAACTCGAAAATCACGATCCGAGAACGGTCAAGCTGTTGCCGGCCGCCTTGCAACCGCCTTTGATGCGCTATGCGATCGACGAGCCCGCCACATTCTTCGCGGAAGCGATTCGCTCGGTTCGCCTGGCGCTGCAACGGACGATGCGGCTGCAGCCGGTCAGGGTCGTGCTCGTCACCTCGGCCCTGGACAGCGAAGGCAAGACCACGCTTGCCGGCAATCTGGCGCAGTCGCTGGCGACGTTGGGTATCCGGACGCTTCTGATCGACGGCGATCTCCGCAACCCGCAACTCACCCGCTCGCTCTGCCCGCGCGCCGACATCGGATTGTTGGACGTGGCCCTGGGACGCGCGGCTATCGACCAGGCGATCCTGACCGACGAAAGCACCGGACTGTCCGTGCTGCCGTCGACCGCGGTCAAGCAGGCCGAGATCATCACCGAACTGATGTTCTCCGACCGCATCGTCGATGTGCTCGATCACTTACGTCATCGCTACGAATTGATCATCGTCGACTCGCCGCCACTGGTGCCGCTGGTTGACGGCCGCGCGCTGGCCGAGCTTGCGGACCGCATCATCCTGGCGCTGGCCTGGGATCAGACCCCGCGCGAGGTCCTGGCCCACACCATCGACCTGCTCTCGCCGGTCTCCGATCGCATTCTCGGCACCGTTCTCACGCGCGTCGACCTCAGTCGCCTGCAGTTCTACGACTACTACCGCAGTTCCGCCTATCTCAAACCATACGGAACCGCGAGCCTCAGCCCCGGAGCGGCGCGGTGAACACGCGCGGCTTTGCCAGCCAACCTCTAAGCCTGCCCGGCGCGGCGTCGCACACGCCGTCCGGAGCACGGACGCATGGGATGACATTCGACACTTTTGTCGAGTGGCTGGCGACGGGCTTTCTTGTGCTCGCAGTCGTCGCGATGTTCATGCTCTCGGCGGGCATGCTCACCAACGTGAAGATCCACTATCTGACGGCGGGCGGAAATTTTTACGAGAAGCTGCATCCGACGACGTACTTCACCTTCCTCGCCTTTTTCCTGCTGCTGATGCGCAGCCGCGGGCCGATCGGCGAGATCGACCGGATGTTCTCGCAGTCGAAGCTCCTCTTGTTCTATCTGCTCTGCTGGCTGTTCCTGCTGGTGCAGATGTTCGTGCTGGAACGGCCGTTCACGGTGATCTTCGATACGTTCTTGACGCCGGTCGTGTTGTGTCTTGCGATCTGGCAGCTCTCGCCGTCGCAACGACGGCCGCTCGCCTGGGCGATCCATGTCACGATTCTCGTGAATATCGTGGTCGGCTATTATGAGTATTTCTCAGGTCACCGCCTGATTCCGCTGACAATGGGCGACATCGTCGTCCTCGGCGAATGGCGCTCCTCGGCGTTTCTCGGCCATCCCCTTACAGCATCGGGCGTGGTCGCCGGCTATGTGCTGGCGCTGCTGCTGCGGCCGGCGCTCTGCCCTCCGATTCTGATACGGGTGCCGCTGATCGCCTTCAGCCTGGCCTCGCTGATGGCGTTCGGCGGCCGGACCGCGCTGGTGACGGTGCTGATCGTGATGGGACTGCTTGTCGGGATCGAGATGCTCCACATGCTGCGGGGCAAGCGCATCCCGCTCTCGGCCGCGATCCTCGCCATCTGCCTGCTGTTCGCAGCGGGCGCAGTCGGATTTGCCGCGCTCGATCTCGGCATCTTCGACAAGATGCTGCTGCGCTTCTCCTCCGACAAGGGCAGCACGCTGGCACGCTATGCCACCTTTCACCTGCTGTCGTATTTCGACTGGCAAGAATTGCTGCTCGGCCCCAATCCGGTCCGGGTGACTTCACTGCAGAGCCAGCTCGGCCTCGACTATGGTATCGAGAATTTCTGGATCTCCTGCATCGCGCAGTTCGGCGTCATCCACACCGTTGCGCTGACGATTGGGCTCGCTTGCCTCTTCACCGAGATCATCCGACGCGCCGACCGCGGCGTCTGGGCGATGCTGCTTCTGATGTTGACGATCGCTGCGAGCTCGGTGAGCTTCTCGTCCAAGAATATCCAGCTTGCACAGTTCATCGTCCTGATCACCGTGCTGCTGCCGCGCGCCGAATATCGGCGGACAGCCCCTCCGCCTCCCGTCGCTCAGCGCCGTTACCGGCCTGTTCCCGCGTAAATCCGGCGTCAGGACATCGTATGGACATCTACGTCGACAACACCCATCTCGGACGTCACGTCACCGGACTCGAGCGCATTACGCTCGAACTGTTTTCCGCGTCCGCGCTCGCTCCGCTCAATGTGGTGCCGGTCACCGCGCGCGGCACGCGCCAGATGGTGACGACCCAGACCTTTGGCTTGCCGATGCGGCTTGCGACCTCGTCGGCGATACTGCTGTGCCCCGGTTTTCCGCCGAGCCCGCTATTGCTGCCGTTCGCCTCCCGCGTGCTGCCCTACATCCACGATGATTTCCTGGTGACCAGGCCCGCCGAACTGAACGCACGTGCCCGGCTCTATATGGCGCGTCCCTTCAAGCTGGCGCTGCGGCACTATCCGCGCTTCCTTGCCAACTCCAACGATACAAGGCGCCGGATCGCCGCCTATACCCGACCCGATGCCGAGATCACGCTGTACCGTCCCTCCGTGCGCAACGTGTTCGGATTACAGTCGGAGCAGCGCGCCGGCCGCGCGACTGCGCCGCAACCGCTGCGGCTGGTCGCCCTCGGCACCGTCGAGCCGCGCAAGAATTTCAAGGCGGCGGCCGCGCTCGTCGGGGCACTGCGCGGAAGAGGTTTTGCCGACGCCACGCTGGATATCGTCGGCCGGCGCGGCTGGGGCGACGACTGGCAGGCGCTGGAAGCCATGCCGGGCGTTACGCTGCACGACTATCAACCGACCGAGCGCGTCAGGGAATTGCTTGATACGGCCGACCTGTTCGTCTGCACCTCGCATGACGAAGGGCTCGGCCTGCCCTTGCTCGAAGCGCAATATGCCGGGCTGCCGATTGCAGCACCCGATGCGCCGATCTTCCGTGAGGTGCTCGACGCCTCCGGCATCTTCATCAATCCCGCCGAGCCCACCGCCGCCGCGGCGCAGATTGCAGCCGCGCTGTCGATCCAGAATTGGCGCACGCGCTATGTCGCGCTCGCCGAGCAGAATCTTGCTCGCTGGAACGCGCTTGCCCATGGCGACCGCGAGGCGGTGATCGACCTGATCTCGCGCCTTGCTGCCCACCCCCTCTCCTCTCGCCAGTTCAACCCGAAGCGGATCTAAACTTTTGCACAAGACTACCAACGCGATGCGGCACCTCGACAGCCTGCGGATCATCGCCGCTTGCGCTGTGGTGATTTTGCACTATTCCGATTATTTCAAGGAGCTGCCGACCGGGCGCATCATCATCGCCCACGTCTGGCATTTCAACCTGTTCGTCGACCTGTTTTTCGTGGTTTCCGGCTTCGTCATCGCGCGTCAATATCATGACGACGTCGGCGACGGCCCCGCCATCGGACGCTTCCTCTGGCGGCGCATCGCCCGCATCTATCCACTGCATCTCGCCACGCTGACATTCTATATTGGCATTGCTTTCGCGCTTTCGCTTGGCATCGCGCACACGGACAATCCCGGGCGCTATTCGTTCTCCGATCTGCCGGCGCAATTCCTGTTGCTGCATGCTTTCGTCGGTGAACGGTTGACGTTCAACTTCCCGAGCTGGTCATTGTCGGCGGAAATGTTCTGCTATCTGCTGTTTCCGCTGATCGTTGCGCTCACATTGCAGCGCAAAGTACTGATCATCGCGCTCGTAGCGTTGTCTGCGCTTGCTAACAGCATTTGGGCAGCGACCATGGATACCCTGCCATGGTCCGAGTGGATCAACTTGGGCGGAGCCTTCCGCGCGGTTCCCGCGTTCAGCCTCGGCATTGCCTGTTCCCTCTACCGCGACCAGATCGCGCGCTGGCCCGCAACGCGCGGCGCCCTGATTTCGACGCTTGTTGCGTTCATCTTGTTCGGATCGTGGCTGACGCCAATGGCTGCGCTGGTTGCGGTCTACGTGATCGCCGTACTCGCGATCCAACTCGACTGCAGCGGCCGCGATACGTTGCTATCGATGCTCACGCTCGATCGCTTCGCGCCACTGACTTATTCCAGCTATATGCTGCACATGCCTATCGCAACCGTCGTCATCACCTTGGATTCGCGTCTGATGCTTTTCGCCTCTCCCGATGCCAAGCTGATCCTGGCGCCCGTGTCGATCATCATCCTTGGCATCGTGAGTGTGCTGTCCTACCGATACTTCGAGACGCCGTCACGGCGCTACCTGACCGACCTCTACGACCGCCGCTTCGTCAAGCCGGTGGCGGCACCGATCTCCCATCGGGAGATCGCGTGATGACGCTCGCGGCGTCGGCACAGGCAGACATCGTTCACGCCCGCACGGATGCGCGGGCGACGAGCCGCGACGCCGTGATCGATACCATGCGGGGCGTTGCCATCCTGATGGTGATCGGGATCCATTCCCTGCCGCAGCCGCTCGATCTTGCCTGGACCAAGGCGATCGATGCCGCGCTGCGGCCCTGCGTACCCATCTTCCTGTTCGCGTCCGGTTACCTGACCGCGCGCGCCGGACGTGTGCCGTTGTTCAAGCGGCTGAAGGCGGCGGTGATCCCCTATACGATCGCCTTCATCGCCGCCTATCTCTACATGGCCCTGCACAATCCCGCGATGGATCATCGCGTAACCACGACGTTGGCGCGGTTCGCACTCGCTTATGTCTTCGTGTACTACTACGTGTTCGTCTATGTCGGCTGCACCGTCGTGCTGTGGCTGATCTATGCTGCCGCCGGAACGGACCGGCAGAACACGGAGCAGCGGATGACAATCCTGCTCGCCCTTGCGATCGGTTTCGGGCTTGTCGCCGGAAGCTACCTCGATCCCCTGCTGTTCCATCTCGGCTTTGCCGAGTCCTTCGTCGATGAAGCCCGGATGCGCGATATCCCCTTCTGGTTTTCGTTCATGGCTGTCGGCGCGCTGACGGCAACGTTCGCCGGCGTGGCCGCGCGGAGCATGCGCGCGATCGTTGTCGGCGCCATGCTGTTCGCCTATTTGCTGTATCTGTCCGTGCGCCTGTCCGGAATCGGCGATGCGGCAGTCTATGACTCGACGGCGTTCTTCCTGTACGCGGCGCTGTTCAGCCTTGCGCTGCTGGTGTTGCAGCCGAGCGCAGCCTGGCTCGCGAGCCTCGGCTCGGGCAGCTATTTCATCTATCTCTGGCACATCTTCGTCGTGATGTTGCTGCGTGACCACGCCGGATTGCGCCAGTTCGGCCCCGCCGTCAGCTTTGCGATCACTTTCGGACTGACAGCACTGGTCAGCATCGCTGCGCTAGGCGCGGTCAGGCAGTTCTCCTCCGCGCGCGTTGCCCGCTGGCTGGGAGCATAACGATGCTGCTGCGCCATACACTGCTCTACCTCCCTGCGCAGTTCGTCGGGCCGCTGTTCCAGTTGATCGCGATGATCGTATGGACCCATGTGGTCAACGATCACACGCTCGGCATCATCACGCTGGTCACCGCCACACACGAATTCCTGCAGATCGCGTTCCTGGCCTGGTGGTCGCAATACGCACTGCGCTTCTCCGGCCGTTACAAGGATGGCGACGCGCCGCGCTTCTACCGCACCGAAAATGCGGTGCTGCTGGCGTCGGTCCTGCTGCAGAGCATTGTCATCGTCGTCGTGCTGCGCCTCGTCATTTCACCCGACGCGCATTTCGGCATGCTGCTTGCGGCCATTGCCTACGTGGTGACCCGTTCGCTGAACCTCTATATCGGCGAGCGCGCCCGCGCCCAGCAGCAGATCTGGGTCTACACGATCCAGCAGGTGGTCGGCCCCGCATTCGGCTTTGCCGTGGGCCTCGTGATGATCAAGCTGTTCGGCCAATCCGCCGAATGGCCGCTGGCCGGATACGCCGTCGCGCAACTCGCGGCTGCGCTGCTGGTACTGCCGAAGATCGCCTACGGCCGCCGCCTGTGGCCGATCGATCGCGAGATCGTGGTGCACGCATTGCATTACGGCGTTCCCCTGATCATCGGTGGCGGGCTCGGCTGGGTCGGCCTCAATGCCTCGCGCTTCATCATCAACGAGATGCAGGGTGTGGCCGCCGCCGGCCTGTTCGCCGTCGGTTACGGACTGGGACAACGCGCCGCCGCGGTCGCCGCCATGCTGGTGACGGCCGCCGCCTTTCCGCTCGCAGTCAAGAGCATGGAGCAAAGCGGCAGCAAGGCGGCAATGCGGCAGCTTGCCGATAACACCGCGCTGCTCGTTGCGATTCTCGCGCCAAGCCTGACCGGCATCTTCATGCTGCGGCTCGAGATCGTACACCTTCTGATCGCGGTGCCGTTCCAGCAGGCAACGCTGAGCGTGCTGCCGCTCGCGACACTCGCCGGCGCGATCCGCAACCTTCGCGCCCATTTCGGCGACCAGGTCTTCCTGCTGCATAACCGCACGCGCTGGATGATGGCGATCTCCGCCATCGACGCCACGATGACGGTGATCCTCAGCGTGGTGTGCCTGCGCTACTGGGGACTTGCCGGCGCGGCAGGCGCCACGGTTCTCGCTGCGACTGCGGCGGCCGCCACGAGCTTCAGCATCGGCTTCTCGCTGTTCGGGTTGACGCTGCCGTTTGCGCACCTGGCGCGCATTGCCGTTGCGACCGTCGCGATGGCGGCGCTGCTCCGCGAGTTCCCGGAAGCGCGAAATGCGATCATGCTCGCGGCACATATCGCAGCCGGGGCGGCGGTCTATCTGACAATGCTGGCGCTGCTGTACGCACCGTCACTCCTGAAGATGCTGCGGGCACGCCCGCAACATTCCGGAGCATGACGATTCTGTTACGCTTTCTTCGCATTCTCGAACGCGCGCGCGATCGCAAACCACAGCGGCTTTCGCTGCATCGATGAATCATAAGGTAGTGGCCGCGGCAGGCGTTGCGCCAGCGGATCCTTCTTCTTGGCAGCATCCGTGTAGAAGGAATAATTGTCCGCCAACTCCCAGGCGATCACCATCTTGACCGCCGGCACCCGCAACGCGTTGTTGAGGAATTTCTCCGCAGTCTCGGCGATCATCGCGTCGCGGGTGGCTATATCGTCCGGGAACGTGTCGTCGCGCACATCGAATTCGGTGATGTAGATGTCCACGCCGCGTGATGCGAGTTCATGCAGGAACTCGACGAACCGTCCCGGATCATGCGGATAGCGCGGCTGCAGGTGCCCCTGCAAGCCGACGGCCGCGAGCGGCACGCCAGCCTGCTTCAATTCATCGACAAGACGCAGCAATCCGCTGCGCACGATGTGCCCAACCTCGTCATCGCGCTCGGTCTGCGCCTCGTTAAGAACAAATTTGGTTTTCTTGTCGACCATGGCCGCGCGTTCGTAAGCACGGCGGATGTAACCGGTTCCGCCGAAAGCGTCATACCACGGCCCTAATCTGTAGCCGCCGGGCGCTTTGTGGCCGGGCCAGAACGGCTCGTTGACGACATCCCATGAATGCAACTTGCCGACGTAGCGGCTGACCACTTCTTCTATATAGGAGTCGAAGAACGCCTGACGCTCCGCGTTGCTCATGCTCTTGATCCACTGCGGAACCCAATCATTCCAGATCAGGCAATGACCGCGCATCGGAATGCGATTGCTCGCACAAAATTGCAGCAGACGATCCGCGCTCTCGAAACGTTTGGGGCCAGGTTGTGGCGCGATCGTGCCCATTTTCATCGCAACGTCAGTTGTGATGATGCGCGTTTGCGTTGTGTAAAGCTCGCGATACGCAAGATCCTTGTCGATCACGGGGCCAGCGGCAGCGCCAAAGGCAAAGCCATGTTGTGCAGCGATTGCACCGAGACTCTGTCCTTGCGCCGGCGCCGCAGTTGAAATTCCTGCACGCGCGGCGACGCCTGAGGCTGCGAGAATGGCGAGTGCACTTCGTCGCGACATCTGCATGGCTGCTCTCCATCAAGTGAATGCATTCGTTGCGCTGAATCATTTTTGCACAGCGGCATCGCCATCGTTGCGACGCAATAGTTCTATTTCGTGACGCCGCTCGTCGAGGAAGAGTCTTCGAGATGCGAGTTCCCATCGCACAAGCATTGAGCATGCCGACGACTTCCATCAGCGCACCTCGGCTTCTCTCGCACCTGGAGATCGACATGCCGGAAATACAGACGCAGCCTGCGACATCCAATCTCAATGTTGATGGCATCTCCATCAACATTGGTTCACTTCCCGAAGCGGTGAACTCGATCGTATCGGCTGCGCAGCAAGGCGAAAACTTCAGCGTATGCACGTTGAATCTCGATCATGTCGTTCAACTGCAACAGCGGCCTGACTTCCGTGCTGCCTATCGTCGTGCAAAATTTGTGACGGCGGACGGGTTCCCGATCGTCGTGCTGTCGCGTTTGCTTGGCACGCATATCGAGCGGACCACCGGCGCCGATCTCGTGGAACCGCTCTGCGAGGAAGCGCGAAAGAAGGGCCTTCCTGTATTCCTGCTTGGGTCGAATGACGCGACATTGAAGATGACCGCGCAACGTCTGTCGGAACGGTTCCAGGGCCTGCAAGTTGTGGGATGGTATGCGCCCGGCCCCAACTTCGATCCTTATTCCGCCGAGGCCGATCATGCGATCGAACTGATCCGCGAGTCCGGTGCAAGACTCTGTTTCGTTGCGCTCGGCGCGCCCCGCCAGGAAGTATTTGCCGCGCGCTGCCTCGACGAGCTCGATGGCACTGGTGTGTTGTGCATCGGCGCGGCGCTCGATTTCATCGCCGGCACGCAGAAGCGCGCGCCGTCGGTTACCCAGAAGGCCGGACTCGAATGGGCCTGGCGCATGCTGAACAACCCAAGCCGGCTCGGACCGCGCTATGCTCGCTGCATGGCCGCCGTTCCGGGACTCGTTGCGCGCACGCTGCCCCAGATCATCAACGCACGAATCCGGAAGACCGCATGACCTCGACCGTCACACTGGCGCTGCGCGCCCGCAATGCAAGCCGCGTTCGGCCGCGCTATCAGATCTGCCTGCTCCATCCGTTCGATCCGCGCGGCCAAAAGGTCGGCGGGCTCGAGACCTATATCCGCGACTTCATCACCTTCCATCCTGACAACACCGACATCCTGTTCGTCGGCGTGGATTCGATCGGTGACCTCACCCTCGGCGAAGTGCACCGGGTCACGTTCCGCGGCCGCACCTTCGATTTCCTTCCGATCCTTCGCTACAGCGATGCCCAGGCGCGTGAAGCCGCGCGCACCATTCGTTCCTCGTTGACAGGCCAGTTCTTCGTGGCGCTGCTGCGTCATTTCGGCCAGATCGCACGGCTGGTACGGACACGGCGATGCTCGATCGATTTACGTCGGGTTGAGTTCTCCTGGCTGCCGGCGATCTTGCGTCTCCCCTTCGTGCAGATGCTACATGGCGAGGGCGCGCCGAAACTGCAGATGGATTCGCTGCTCCGGAAATATTCCTTCGTGCACAATACCGGCGAGCGATTCGCCGTGACGATGAGCGAGAAGTTCCTCTGCGTTAATCCATTCATCACCGAGCGGATGCAGAAGACGTATCCGCGCAGCAAGGACAAGATCGATACGCTGTGGACCTGGGTCAATACCGACATCTTCCAGCCGCAGCCGTTCCCGGAAAGCATGTCGCCATTCCAGATCGTGTTCGCCGGCAGGCTCGACGAATTCAAGGACCCGCCGCTGATGTTCCGCACCATCGAGCGATTGCGACAGCGGCTGAACGGCCCGATCCGCTTTCACTATATCGGCACCAGCGACCCGCATCGCTTCAGCGAGTTTGCCGCGATCGAGGACATCACCATTCGCCACGGCTTCAAGGATGCCACGGGCATGGCGAAGACGCTGGCGGAGGCGCATGCGGGCATCCTCACCTCCGAATTCGAGGGCATGCCGCGCTGCGTTCTGGAAACGCTTGCGGTCGGCCGTCCCGTTGTCGCGATGCACCTGCCGCAGCTCGAGTCCGTCATCCATGACGGCCAGAGCGGCTATCTGGTGACACGCGATGGCAGCCGCGACGATATGGTGGAGACTCTCGCACAGCGCTTCATCGATGTCCGCGACGCCATCGACGGCGGCAAGATCACGCCCGAGCAGGTCGCCGATGCGATCCAGGACTTCACGCCGGCCACGCAACTGGCGCGCGTGTACCGCTACCATCAGGAAATTCAGGACGCCCGCGGCTTCGCCGCCGCCACGGCCTCTTGAGGCATCGACGTGAACATCCTGCTGCTGACCAGTGAGTTTGCTCCCGCCATGGGCGGGATCGGCACCTATGCAGGGGAAATCGCCGCCGCCGCGACCCGGCTCGGCGCGCGCGTCACCGTGGTTGCGCCGGACTACGGACAGGACAATGCAGGCCGCGATCGCACGCTGCCGTTCGAAGTGGCCCGCTTTGCCGGTGGCCTGCATTCGATGAAGGAGCTGCCGGCGAAAATGCTGCTGGCACGCAACAAGGTTCGGGAGCATCCATACGATGTGATCCATGCGGCCGATTGGCCGTTCTTCATTCCCGTCGCATTGTCGCGCTGGCAGACGCGGGCACGCGTGCTGATGACCGTGCACGGCACCGAGATCAACGAAACCCAGACCCCGTTGAAGCGATTTGCAATCCGCAGCGCCGGCGTGTTCGGCCCGCGGACGGAGATCGTGGCGAACAGCCGCTACACCAGGGATCTGTTCCGAGAACGGTTTGCCGTTGACGCAGGACAAATCAGCGCGATCAGTCTCGGTGTTTCCGACTTCTGGTTCGGCGAGCGACGCGATCGTGCGGACATCCGCGCCGGCCTTGGGCTGGCGCCGGAGCGGCTGGTCATAGTCACCGTCGCGCGGATCACCCACCGCAAAGGACATCATCTGACGCTCGCGGCACTGGCGCGCCTCCCCGAGCGGTTGCGCCAGCGTATCACCTGGCTCGTGATCGGCCCGAATGGCGAGGCCGACTATGTCAACGAACTCCAGCGCTTGATCGAAACCGCGAACTGCGATGTCCGCCTGCTCGGTCCGCTGCCGAATGAAGAGATCCGCGACATCTATGGCGCGGCTGATCTGTTCTGCCTGACGGGCCTTCCGGATTCCTCCGGCCGGGTCGAGGGATTCGGGCTGGTCTATCTCGAGGCCGGTGCCGGCGGCGTGCCGAGTGTTGCGACGGCTGTCGGCGGCGTTCCCGACGCCGTGCTGCCGGATCAAAGCGGCATTCTTGTTCCGCCTGATATCGACAGCATTTCCGCGGCGATCGCCAGGTTCGCCGAGAATGACGAACTGCGTGCGAGCCTTGCCGCAGGCGCGCTGGCCCATGCACGCGCGTTGTCCTGGGAACGTTGCGCTGCCGCGACCTACGGACTGGCTCGGAACGAGCGGCCTGCGCCGCAGGCCGAGGTGGTGACGGCATGAGGCGGATCGCCGCCGCCGCGATCCTGCTTGTGCTCGCCACCGGCACGGCACACGCCGGCGCCGACAACTGCCGCCGAAGCCGCGAATACTTGTTGGGTAGCCTCGGCGGCGATCTGAAGTTGCCGCCCCAATCCTACAACGATCTGTTCAAGATCTGTATGGCGGCGAGCAGCATGACGAATGTGAAGGACGCCTATGTCCTCAAGGACGGCGGTATCGCGGTCGTTCCCAAGCAGGACACCATTCCTGCCACGGCGTCGACATTGTCGCAATTCTGCGACGCCTATCCGAGTGCGACGCTGCGCTTCCTCACCAGCAAGGAAGTGCTGACGATGAAATCCGTCGTCGACATCGTGCAGCTTTCCTCGACCTCGGCGACACCTTGCAAGAAGATCAAAGGCCTCACCTGAAGCGTCACTTCTGCGCGTCGTAGTAGCGCGGCATGGCGTGCGGATCGAGCGGACGCTCCGCCCGGCGTCCGAGGAAGAAGAAGCCGCTCGCCGCATCCGATCCGGGGCGACCGCGCGTCAGCGGATCGAGCAGGCGGATCCAGAAGAATGGCAGCGCTACCAGACGCGACAGCTTGTCGCCGGCGCCGAGCGCACGGGCGAAGTAGCGGATCGACCACACCAGCGCGACGCCTGCGCCACCGACACGGCCCGCGCGGATTTCCGAGAATTGCTTGAACAGCCAGCGGTGGCCACTTCGCGTGAAGCGCGAGAAATCATAGCCGCGCTCATGCACTTGTTGCATGAACGGCGTCTCGGCATAGACGAGGCCTCTGCGCCGAAGCACGCGGTGAATCTCGCTGACGACGGACGCAGGCTCAAGGACATGTTCGAGCACGGCCTGGACCCAGACGCCGTCGAATACGCCGTCCTCGAACGGCAGCCGGTGCGCGTCGGCCACCAGCAGCGTGTAGGGCGACGCGTAGACATCCGTCCCGATCAACTCGAGGGAGTCATCCGCGTAGAGCTCATCGGCGCCGTCGCCAACCGCACCTCCGCCGATGATGAGCACGACCGGCCGTTCGCATTCCTGCTTCAGGAGCTCGACGAAGCGTGCACAGTTGGATTGCGCCACCTGATTGCCGCCGAAGGTGAGCTGATGGAGGCGCGAACTGATCGAGCGGCGCGACACGTCGCGGTGAAAGACCGAACCATTGCCGCCGCGATACATCTCGCGCTCGAAGATGCTGGCGGCGAAATCGATCAGGACCGGCTGGTCCTCAACCACCGGGAACCCGCTTTCGCAGTATTCACAGTTCTTATTGGAACAGAACGGTCGCGCGTCGATCTCTCGCAGCGGGGCCGCACAGCGGGGACAACGAACCGTGCGCCGCCAGTCAGTCTCCGCGCACATGTCCGATCGGTCAGTGACGGAAGAATCCACGAAGCCCCTTCGTTCAAGCGACGTACCTGGGTTCCATCCCAGGGACTAAACTTATCTCGTTTTCTTGACGGCAATTGCGGCGCCTGTGCGACGCAACAAGCCAACGCGTGCGAGGCAAGAAGGTTCTCTTCGTTGGGCGAGTGGACGTGCGTCCAAAAGGGCACAGGGATTCCCCACGGCCATAGCAGAGTCGATCTGAGCCGCAGTTCAGCGCAGTAGATGACTCCTCAACTTGTCATCACGATGGCTGCGCAGACCTTCGGCACAATTTTGATCGTGCTTGTCGCGGCTCGTGAAGCGTCTGGTTCCTTGGAACCTTCTCTGCGCGAAAATTGATTCGAGCAGAGCTCAGGGAAGCGCGTGGTTCCGCAGCGATCTGCTGTTGGCGGAACCGGCCGACTTTCGGTTCTTCGATTGCGCGAAGTCATGCATTCCCGTTTGCCACTGCAGGCCAACGATCGCGCCTTTCGTCGGCTGAAGCAGCGCGAGCGATGCGAACAGCGTAAAGGGCAGCCATATCGCGAGTTGCAGCCACGCCGGCGGCGCGTAAGCCATCTCGACGGCGAGCAAAGCCGGCACGACCACATGTCCGACCACGACGATGACGAGATAGGCGGGAAAGTCATCGGCACGCTGCGGCGTGTAGTCCTCGCCGCAGACTTCGCAGTGATCCACGACCTTCAGAAACCGGCGGAAAAGGTGGCCCTTCCCGCAATTGGGGCATCGCATGGTGAAGCCGCGCAATGCGGCTTGGGCAAGCGAAACTGGCTGTGTCATCGCTGAATTCCTTGACGTGAGGCATGTCCATACAGTACGAGAATGTATGGATACAATCAAAGACAAACAGGCCTATTGTATGGATTGGGTCCCTACACTTTCCGAATGGCAAGGCCCCCTGTTCATGCGGATCGTCGATGCGCTGGCGTCCGACATCGAGAGCGGCCGGCTTGTTCGCGGACAAAGGCTGCCGACGCACCGCGCGCTCGCCACCGAGCTCGGCATCGATCTCACCACCGTCACCCGCGCCTACGGCGAAGCGCGCCGGCGCGGCCTGCTGGACGCCAGGGTCGGTCAGGGCACGTTCGTCTCGGAGACGACGGTGCGTTCGCCGTCGCACGTTCCCGCGCAAGTCACGATCGACCTTTCGATGAATCTTCCGCCTCAACCGGTGGAAGCCAATCTGGATCTTCGCATCGCGCAGGGGTTGGAGACGATTCGCAGGGAAAGCGGCTTCGGCGCGTTCCTGACCTATTCAAGACCAGGCGGCAGCGATCTCGATCTCGAGATGGCGGCAAACTGGCTGCGCCATCGCGTGACGGATGCGGATGCCGAACGTCTCGTGATCTTTCCGGGATCGCAGGCCATCGTGTTCAATGCGCTTCTCGCCCTCACCTCGCCCGGCGACGTGGTTCTGACGGAGGCACTCACCTATCCTGGCCTGAAGACAGCCGCCGCCCGATTGGGCGTTCGCCTGATCGGATTGCCGATGGACGAACAAGGCGCGCAGCCGGATGCGCTCAAGGATGCATGCCGCAAGCACAAGCCGAAAGCCGTCTATCTGGTGCCAACGCAGCAGAATCCGACGACCGCCACCGCAGGCCCGGCGCGCCGCAAGGCCATCGCCGAAATCATCCGCCATGCCGGAATCTTCCTGATCGAGGATGACGCCTATGGTCTGCTCGAACCGTCGGTGTCGCCGATCGCAAACCTGATTCCCGAGCGGAGCTATTTCGCCGCCAGCACGTCGAAATGCATCGCGCCGGGACTGCGCGTCGCCTATCTGCTGGCACCCGATCCCACCGCCGCGCAGACCATGCGCAGCGGATTGCAGGCGACGATGCAGATGTCACCACCCCTGATGGTCGCGCTCCTCACCCATTGGATCCGAAACGGCATCGCCGATGAGATCATCGAGGCGGTGCGCAACGAAGCCAAGGGACGACAGCAACTGGCGGGACGTATCCTGAAGGGCATCGCTTTCGCATCCCGTCCCACCAGCCATCACCTTTGGCTGGAGCTGCCGCCATCCTGGAATCGGATGGACCTGCTTTCGCATCTGCTGCGCCACGGGCTTGCCGTTGTCGGCGAAGATGCCTTCGCCGTCATTGACAAGCCGCCGCGCGGGATCCGTGTCTCCCTTGGCGCGGCGCGCAACCGCGCCGATGTCAGCCAGGCCATGCAGGTGCTCGCGGCGCCCATGAAATTGTCTGTCATGGCGACGCAGATCGTCTGAGGCGGCGGCCGCTCAATTCGGCTTTCGCCACCAGATGAAGAGCGAATAGAGGACAACCGGGACGGCCAGGGTGACCCATGAGAGGGCATCCCACCAACCGTCTCCCACGAGCGCGCCGACGAGGCCAAGCGTGCTGACGATCGCGACCAGCAGGGGCGCGATAAAGATCTGTCGAAGCGTGCGATGCATGGGTTTGCGCGACGTCATCAGGACGACAATGCGGGACTTTCGAGGTTGGAGGAGCGCGCGATCACGCGATCGACGCTGACCCCTGCCCTTCGCCGCCGCACCCACAAATAGATGCCGGTGCCGAGGATGATGATCGTGAGCACGTCGAGCAGTGCCCAGAGGATCTTGAGCGGCATGCCGCCATAGTCGCCGAAATGCAGCGGCTGGGAAATGAACAGCGTCGAGACGTACCAGGGCATATCGCGGCTGTCGGTGAGCGTGCCGGTCTCGGCGTCGACCAGGGCCGGCTTCAAAAGGCGCGAGGTGAGCGGCGTGTTGCCGCGCAGGAACACCGCGTAGTGGCTCTTGCTGCTGAAGATCGAGCCGGGGAATGCGACGAAGCTTGGCGTCATCCCCGGCACCGCATGCGCCGCCACCTCGACCGCTGCATTGACCGACGTCAGCTTCGCGGGCACCGAGCGATCGCGATATTGCGCGGTCATCTCGGCAAGCTGCCCATACTGCCACATCTTCAGGACCAGGTCGGCCCATGTGTTGATGACGCCGGTGAAGCCGACCACCAGCGTCCACGCAACGAGAAGGATGCCGGCAAGGTTGTGGACGTCGAGCCAGCGCACCACGCGCGTCCGGCCGGCGCGATACGTGCCGAAGCTCAGCTTCCGCATCGAGGGCGCATAGACGACGATGCCGGAGATGATGGCGACGCAGAACAGGATGCCCATCAGGCCAAGGAAGAGCTTGCCCGGCAGACCTGCAAACATATCCGTGTGCAGCTTGAGCATGATGTAGGTGAAACGGCCGGTCACGTCAGGTGCATCCAGATAGGCGCCCGTATGCGCGTCCATCCGGATCAAGAGGTTCTTGCTCGGATCGGACGTGATCGAAGGCCCGACGCTGACGAACATCGCGTTCGGATCGTCCCGGTCCCAGATCAGGAAATGCGGGACCTGTCCCGCTGCATTGGCGATTGCGTTGGCGAGCAGATGGTCGAGATCGGCAAGCGGCGCATCCGCCGCCACCTCAGCCGGCTTCACCTGGCTGTGCAGGAGGTCGTCGATCTCCTCATGGAAAATCAGCGGCAGCCCCGTGATGCACAGGAGCAGCATGAACACCGTACAGATGAGGCTCGTCCATTTGTGGACGAAACCCCATCGCCGAAGAGACCTGGTTGCCGCCGTCACTTTGCCGTCCTAGTTCCAGCTATATTTCAACGTGCCGAGCACCGTACGTCCATTCCCCAAGCCACAATAGGGCAAGCCGGTCAAGCACGACGCCACGTAGAAGTGGTCGGTCAGGTTGGTCACGTTGACCTGCGCCTTCAATCCCTTCCAGTCCGGCCGCAGATAGCCGAAATCGTAGCTCACGGCGGCATCGAACAGCGTATAGGCCGGGATGACGAAAGTGTTGAAGCTGTCTCCATAGGTCTCGCCGACATAGCGCACGCCGAACCCGAGCCCGAGACCTGCAACCGGACCATCGTACCAGGTGTACTTGCCCCAGAGCGAGGCCTGGTCCTGGGCCGTGTTCATCATGTATTTGCCGGCATATCCGGCAATGCTTGAAGTGACCTTCGGATCGAGATGGCTGTAGCCGCCGACGATCTCCAGTTCGCGGGTGATGTTGCCTTTCGCTTCAAACTCGAAGCCGCGAACGCGAACGGCGTCGGTCTGCACGTTGAACAGCGGATTGATCGGGCTTGCGGTGAGAATGTCCTGCTGTTTGATCTCGAACACGGCGGCCGTCAGCATCAGGTTCGATCCATTCGGCATGAATTTGACGCCGGCTTCAGTGCCTTCGCCGGTGGTCGGCCTGAACGAGTTGCCGGCGAGATCGGCGCCCAGATTTGGCGTGAACGATGTCGCATAGCTCACATAGGGCGACAATCCGAAATCGAAGAGATAGTTGAGGCCGACGCGTCCCGTCTGCGCCCGGTCGTCGCGGGAGTAGCTGCCGGCGAGCGGAAAGACTGCGAAGCTCTTGGAATCCGTGCTCACCCAATCGTTGCGGCCGCTCACCGTCAGCGTCCAGCGGTCGAGCTTGATCTGGTCCTGCAGATAGAGACCGGCCTGGCTCAGCTTGTCGTTGCGCAGGATGAATGGCGCCAATGATGCGAAGGACGGAACAGCGGTATTATATACCGGAGCGTAGGCATCGATCGGAGCGATGCCGGCGGATCGATAGTCGGTGTTGGACCAGAGATTAAAGTAGTCGAAGCCCAACAGTACCTTGTGGGCGAGCGGTCCGGTCAGGAAATCCGCCTGCAACTGGTTGTCGAGAGCGATGTTGGCGGCGCTTGCCTTCACATAATTATAGCTGCGGTTGACGAGACGGTCGGTCGCCATGCCTTCGGTGCGAACCGAGGAGAGATCGTTGGTGACATCGGTGTAACGCAGGTTCTGCCGGAACTGCAGGTTGTTGTCGAAGCGGTGCTCGAAGGCATAGCCGACCATGAACTGCTCGAGATTGTAGCCGTCAGCCCCGGGTACACCGAGATAGCGGCTGTATGGAACGTGCCCGTTCGGGTTGGGCAGGAACGACACCTGGCCCGTCACGTATTGCTGGTAGCCCCTGTTGTCGGCCTTCTGGTACTGCGAGAGCAGCGTGAAGCTGGTGTCCGTCGTCGGGGCCCAGGTGAAGCTCGGCGCAATGAACAGCTTGTTGTCCTGCACGAAATCGGTCTGGGTATTGCTGTCACGTGCGAGCCCGACGATGCGGTAGAGGAACTCGCCATTCTTGTCGGTCGGGCCGCCGAGGTCGAACGCGCCCTGGAAGCGATCGAATGAGCCGAACGTGCCCTCGATCGTGTATTGCGGCGTCGCCGTCGGCCGCCTGCTCACCATGTTGAGCAGACCGCCCGGCTCGGACTGGCCATAGACCACCGACGACGGCCCCTTCAGCACCTCGATCCGCTCGAGCCCATAGGTCTCGATCCGCGGCACGGCGAAGGTGGTGTTGTCCAGCGGCAGCCGCAGGCCATCCAGATATCTCGGCGCATCGAAGCCTCTGAGCTTGAAGTTGTCGAAGAACGCATTGGCCCCGAAGCTCTGCACCGTGACACCAGGCGTATAGCGCAACGCTTCGGCGACGTTCTGCGCGCCCTGCGCCTGGATCTGGTCCTGGGTGACGATCGAAATCGACTGCGGCGTCTCCAGGATCGGCGTGTCCGTCTTGGTCGCGGTCACGCTTTGCTTGGCGAGATAGCCGACCACCGGACCGGTACCCCTCTCGCCGCTTGAGCGTCCGGCCGCTCCGCCCGGCGCGGCGGCTTCCTGCGTCACCGGGGCCGGCGTCCGCCGCGCGACGTTGCGGCCGGATCGCGCAGCCCGCGTCGATCGCACCGGAGCCACACGGCCGCGCTGCTGGCGAGGCGCATCGACCGTGACCGGCGGCAATTCGGTGTTCGATCTCGGCTGCTCCGCGCCGGACGGACTCTGCGCCAGCGCCGGCGTGTCCGTGAATGCCATCGCAGCGAAGCCACAAATCGTCACAAGGGCGAGTCCCCACTCGCTCTTTCGCTTGAATTCCATCGCCAGATCCCCCGTCGCGGAACGCCCGCGGACTCAGGGGACTGAGTGCAAGAATTGCGAAGCTGACGCCTTTGCGATTGCGCAAAAACTCTTTGATCTATTGTCGACAAGCTCCAGATTGGCTGCCGGAACATCAGCATCAGCTTGCTACCTTAGTGGACACACGTCACGATCAGCCGCCCCACTGCGTAGAATTATTCTCATTCTAATTTGATGGACGGCATCGACTGGGCGCGTATCCGAAATGCTTGCGAAATGCGGTCGCAAAATTGGCGGGGTTGCCGTAGCCCGCCAGATAGGCCGCCTCGTTGATCGATATGCCCTGCTCGATGATCGCATCGCGTGCCGATTCGAGCCGGCGCGTCCGCAGATATTCGGAAGCGCTGACGCCAAACGCCCGTCGGAAATGGGTGTTGAAGGAGCGGCGGCTGATGCCTGCCTCGCGCGCCAATTGGGAGACTTTCCACGGGCGCCGCAGATCCGCGTCGATCGCGTCGCGGATCGCGCGCAGCCGGCGCTGCTTGTGATCGCCGGCCATCTCCATGCTCGCGCGCTCGCCCGCGATCGATATGACCCGCGCGAGGATTTCCATGGCATGCGCGGACAGCAGCAGCTCTTCCGCGCGTCCATCCAGTGTCGGAGACAGCATTTCGGTTGCCATGGCAAGGATGCGTGGCGGCGCCTTCAGCGTGACCACGAATTCATCCGATTCCGCCGAGGAAAATAGCTCGAGGAACTCGCGCTGCAGGCCGAGCCGATCGATCGATGCCTTGGGAAACGCGAGACCCGCGGCAAACATACGCACTCCGCCGGAGGCCTCGCCGCTCCAGAGCTGCGGTTTTCGCAAAGCCATCACGACAATCGAATTTTCCGAGTAGCGGAACCGCGTGACATCGCGATGCGGACCTCCCTGGCCTGAGCCCTTCAACACGATGGTGACGAACAGGCCGGCCTTGATCATGCCTTCGCTGCGTATCATGCGATCAAGGATGAAATTGTTTCGCTGGAACAGGCAGCCGGGAGATTCGAGCCATTGCGCAGTCCCCTCGAAGTCGTCCTCCCTTGATACTCCCTCGGAGTCGAAGACGCGGAACTGATCGAAGATGCGATGATAGATGTGCGTCACGTCCTTTGCCTGGAGCCGGCCAGCGAATCATCAGTCTATCTGCCTCTCAACCGTTGCCGAGGCAATTAGAACGCTTTCAAAGTGCCGCACCATTCCGCGGGTTGGCAGGATGGGTAGAGCGCAGCGAAAGCCATCGCGATGGAGCAAGCGCGTGAATGATGGGTTTCGCTTCGCTCTACCCATCCTACGATTCCGCCAGAGGCCCGTAGGGTGGGCAAAGCGAAGCGTGCCCACCATCAAGCACCGCGCTCGCGATGGTGGGCACGCTTCGCTTTGCTTTGCTCACCCTACAAATCTACGATTCCGCCAGACCCTCATCCAGAGAGGGTGAGGGGATGGATTGAAGCGCGCCGCGCTATCCACGTCATTGCGAGCGTAGCGAAGCAATCCACGTCTCCACAAGTGGCGCGATGGATTGCTTCGCTGCGCTCGCAATGACGGGGTGAGGTCTGATTTGAATTTCAAACAGCGGAGAGGATGTGAGTGCGCGTTCTCGCGGCATGGATCGCCCGAGGTTTGCGTTCTTTCCACCCTCTTCGAAATCAGAGGGCGCAGGGAAAGCCGGGTGCTGGTTGCACCCGTGGGTCCCGTGCAACAAAAAGCACGGGGGTAGGACCACAGGTTCAACCGAAGCAGTCCGGCTTTCCCTGCGCGATGGTGTTACGGCTTACTTCGTGCTCTCCCCGGTGACCGGGCTCTTTTGCCACCGTCGTCTTGCGGATACTTGATCCACAGAACTTAGCGCCAGCGTCGGGGCGCCAGGACCACACGACTTCGCCGTCCGCTGATGTCACGCTCGTCAGTCGCAACACCTGCGTCCACCGCATCTCACCGCAACGTTCGTGACGATCGCGAGCCGCCCCTCATCCGCCGTGAGACGCGCCGAGTTAAATCACTGATTTGCCCGACGGGTTAAGCGGTTTATTTTTCGCGCCAAGGCTGGACCGGGCAAATCACCTTGAAATAATTCATGAAATTCGTCCCAACGTGACCCTGCTCGCGACGGGCAGCTCTCGACCGGCCTCGACTATCGGTTCGTCGTGAAGCCTGCCTATAACACCGATCGCGGTCCGGTCTCGATCCTCTCGGGCCGATCGCACCGAATTCCAACCAGAGGTGGCTCATGATGTTTCGGGATATTCGCGCTGCCGTTCTCGGGCCGGACTCGCTTCGGCCCAACATCTGGGATCTCGTGGCGCTGCTGCTCTTGATCGGCGTCCTGGTTCTAATCGTCTATGGCGGCAAGCAGACGATTGAGCCGCTGTCGGAGCTCGAGCGTACGCCGGTTACGCTCGATCCGCGCAATCTTCCGCTCTATGCGCTGCGGACCACGATGCGGATGCTGCTGGCGATCGTTTGCTCGACGGTCTTCACCTTCATCTATGCCACGCTCGCCGCCGAGAGCCGGCGCGCGGAGATCGTGCTGATCCCGCTGCTCGATATCCTGCAATCGGTGCCGATCCTCGGCTTCCTGACCTTCACGGTCGTGTTCTTCATGAACCTGTTCCCCGGGCAGGTGCTGGGTGCCGAGCTCGCTTGCGTGTTCGCGATCTTCACCAGCCAAGCCTGGAACATGACCTTCAGCATGTATCAATCGCTGCGCAGCGTGCCGAAGGATCTCGAGGAAGCAACACAGAGCTTTCACCTCTCCGGCTGGCAGCGGTTCTGGCGACTGGATGTGCCCTTTGCGATGCCGGGCCTGATCTGGAACGCGATGATGTCGATGTCCGGCGGCTGGTTCTTCGTGGTGGCATCGGAGGCGATCACCGTGGGCAACACGACGGTCACCCTGCCCGGCGTCGGCTCCTATGTGGCGCTGGCCATTCAAGAGCAGAACCTGCCGGCGATCGTCTATGCGCTGATGACCATGCTTCTCGTCATCATCGCCTACGACCAGCTCCTGTTTCGCCCGATCGTGGCCTGGGCCGACAAATTCCGCTTCGAGCAGACTGCCTCCACCGAGCCACCGACGTCCTGGATGCTCGACCTCTTCAGGCGTACGCGCGCGCTGCGCGCGTTGACCTATCCGCTTGGCGCTGCGAACAAGGTCATTTCGACCCTCCGCATCAGCGTGCCTGCGGTACTGCGGACGCAAGGCAAGAGCAGCCAGCCCTCCCGCCTCGTCGACGGCATATGGGTGGCAGTGGTCGCCGCCGTGACGAGCTATGCGACCTGGAAGATCTATCAATATCTCTCCGCCACGCTCGGCTGGTCTGACGTGACCACTGCGGTTGGATATGGATTCGTCACGCTCGCGCGCGTGGTCGTGCTGATTGCGCTGGCAACGATCATATGGGTACCGATCGGCGTCTGGATCGGGCTGCGGCCGAAACTCGCCGAACGCATACAGCCGCTCGCGCAGTTCCTGGCGGCGTTCCCGGCCAACCTGGCCTTTCCCGTGTTTGTCGTGCTGATCGTGCATTTCGGATTGAATCCGAACATCTGGCTCAGCCCGCTGATGATCCTCGGCACCCAGTGGTACATCCTGTTCAACGTGATCGCCGGCGCCGCCGCCTTCCCGAGCGATTTGCGGGAAGCCGCCGGCAGTTTCCATCTGAAGGGATGGCGCTGGTGGGTGAAGGTGATCCTGCCCGGCATTTTCCCCTACTACGTCACCGGAGCGATCACCGCCTCGGGCGGATCGTGGAACGCTTCGATCGTCGCGGAAGTCGCAAGCTGGGGCGACACCCATCTGACCGCGATCGGCCTCGGCTCCTATATCGCGCGAGCGACCGAAGCCGGCGATTTTCCGAAGGTCGTGCTCGGCATCGCCGTCATGTGTGTGATGGTGACGCTGTTCAATCGCCTGCTCTGGCGGCAGCTCTATGCCTTCGGCGAACGTCGTCTTCGTCTCGGCTGACATCCAGAGCCGTTCAGCCTCGAAGATCGGGGTTGGAGCATGATGTCATTTGGTTGAATCGGCGTGACCGCGGTTGTCCACCTCTCCCATAGGGAGAGGTCGGCGCGCAGCGCCGGGTGAGGGGTTACGGTTCCTCGATGGAGCTCATCCCCCTCACCCGGATCGCATCTCACGATGCGATCCGACCTCTCCCCGTCGGGGAGAGGTAAGGCACCTCCGACGTGGCGCCAATTCGACCTGATCTCATCATGCTCTAGCGTCCCCAACGGTCCTCCCAGAGCTTTTCGCCGATCTGGCAATCGATCCTTGGTTCCTTCGCGGCGGCGGGAACGACCTTCTGCTCGGGATCACGTCCGGCCACTTCGAGCACCAGCTTGGTGCGAATGGCTTCCTTGAATCGTTCGCGATCCTTGATTGCCACGACGAAGGAGCCGGGCCCGCCGATGACGCAATCCTCGTAGTACCAATCGAGATTGTCGATATCCATCATTGAATGGGACGGCTCCTTGATCATGATCGGCAGGCCGTTGATGACGATGCCTTTCGCCAGCGCCTGGTCGCGAGCGGGCGTGACAGGTGGCCCGTTGTTGTTGGGACCGTCGCCGGAAACATCGATGACACGCCGAAAGCCGCGGTTAGGGTCCTCCTCGAAGAGCGGCGTCCCGAACAGGATTGCGCCCGAAATTGAGGTGCGCGACCCGCGCCGGATTGGCGCCTGCATGATTTCGCTGGCGACTGCGTCAGCCGTCTCGGGGCCGTCGATCACGCGCCAGGGAATGATCACCCGTTGGTCGCCGAACGCCGACCATTCGAAGTAGGTCAGGGCGATCTTTCCGTTCGGGCCTCCCTTCAGCGCCTGCAAAAATTCCCTGGAAACGATGGCCTCAGCATAACCCTCGCGCTGCACCGTGAGCTCGTCCGTATCCATGGAATAGGAGACGTCGGCCGCAATGATAAGCTCGATATCGACGGAAGGCGGGCCCTGCCGGTCGGCAAGTGCCGGTGGCTGACGAGGCGCTGCAGCGCCGGCGGCGCCCGCGAGCATGCTGGCGGCCAGCACCGCTGCGATCGAGATGCACCATCGCATCGCGGACCTCCTCGATCCCTAGCCCCGATATGATGGTGACACGCAAGTTTCACAGGGCAAAGCGGAGAGATTGGCGACCCGGTGTCATATTTCGGAATTCGCCAAGCCATGACTGCCTAAAAGTGCGCCGCGCTGCCCATCCAGTCTGGAACCGCCGGTCCGCCATTCCAAAACACGGGATTGTGCATTGCAGCACGATCGTTAGATTGCGCTCCACAAAAAGGATGCCGCGTGTCTGAAATCAATGCCGAGGCCTGGGTATCGTCAGGCCACCGCCCGATGGGCTTCCCCGAATTCGTAGTTGCGATCGCATCGATCATGGCGCTGAACCCGCTGGCCATGGACATGATGCTGCCGGCGCTGCCGAGCATCGGCGCCGCATTCAACATTGCCGACGCCAACCATCCGCAGATGGTGCTGTCCACCTTCCTGATCGGCTTCGGTGTGGGACAGTTCGTGATGGGCCCGTTGTCGGATCGCTTCGGCCGCCGTCCGGTGCTGCTCGGCGGCATGGCCGTCTATGGTGTCGCAAGCCTGCTCGCGATCGCGGCGCCATCCTTCGAGACGTTGCTGCTCGCGCGTGCGCTGCAGGGCCTCGGCACGTCGGCAACGCGTGTGATCGCCACCTCGATCGTGCGCGACTGTTACGCAGGACGACGCATGGCGAGCGTGATGTCGCTCGCGATGATGGTCTTCATCGCGGTGCCTGTGGTCGCGCCGTCGTTCGGCCAGGCGGTGCTGCTGCTGACGCAGTGGCGCGGCATTTTCGTTGCGCTGATGCTGTACGGCGTGATCGCGCTGGCCTGGAGCGCGTTGCGCATGCCGGAAACGCTGCCGGCGGAATTGCGCAAGTCGCTTCGGCTTGGCGAGGTGCTTGGCGCCTTCCGGCAGACCATCAGCAACCGCCAGACGCTGGGCTATGCGTTGGCATGCGGCGGCGTGTGGGGCGCGATGTTCGCGTTCGTGTTCTCCTCGCAGCAGGTGTTCACCGATATCTACCGGCTCGGCCGCTACTTCCCGCTCGCATTCGCCGCCATTGCGACCGGCGTCGCCATCGCCGGCTTTCTCAACTCCCGCATCGTCGGCCGCCTCGGCATGCGCGTGATCTCGCACGGCGCATTGGCTGGATTTCTGCTGGTTGCCGCCGTCATGCTGGCGGCGGTGAAGCTGCAAATGCTGCCCTTACCGTTGTTCATGCTGCTGTCGGCGCTGATGATGTTCACCTTCGGCCTGATGATGGCGAACTTCACGGCGCTCGCCATGGAGCCGCATGGCCACATCGCAGGTACCGCGTCGTCGCTGTACGGATCGATCACGACATTGCTCGGCATCGGCGTCGGGATGGCGATCGGCCAGAGCTATGACGGCACGCTGCTGCCGTTCTCGACTGGCTTCTTCCTCTGCGCGCTGGCGGCACTCGCCATCGCGGCTGTGACGGAAAAGGGCCGCCTGTTCCGGCCGCATCATCACGCGGTGTAGCCGCGCAGGTCTGATGATTTTCTCGTATCGAGCAAATGGGTCGGATTCACCTCGCCCCGTATGCGGGGAGAGTCGAAATTCAGGCGCAGCTTGAATTTCGGGTGAGGGGGAGCCTCCGCAAACACAGCCGTCATCGTGTTCGCGGATAGAGCCCCTCACCCCAACCCTCTCCCCGTAAGAACGGGGAGAGGGAGGATCACCAGCATCTTCGCCCTTATTTTCCGCCGCGCACCTGGACGACGAGCGCGCTGAGGCGGGCGTTCAGGTTGACATAGTTGATATTGGGGCCGCCCAGGCCGGCCAAGCATCTGCGCTTGCATCCACCACCACCGCCGCCACCACGGGCCGGCTCGCCGAAGGTGGCGACGGGAACGCTGCCGGTAACCTGGAAGCCGCGCGCCATCAGCCGCGAGCGCACCGCGAGGCAATAGCTCACCGACAGATGGGAGAAGCGCGTCTCGCCATGGCCGGCGCGGTATTTCATCACGGCGGTGCAGAGATCGCCGCGGGCGAGCCGCCATGCCTGGGCGAGGTAGGTCACCCCATAGCGGATGTTGGTCTCGGGCACGGCGAGTTCGGCATTGGTGCCGGTGAAGCCAAGCATCCGCGCCGTCGAGGGCAACACCTGCATCAATCCGATTTCACCGACGCCACCGATCGCGCCCGCATTGTAGCCGCTCTCCACGCCCATCACGGCTTCCGCGATCTCGGGCGCAAGACCCGTGCCGGCGGTCTGCTTCTCGATCAGCTCGCGATAGCGGGAGCGAGGCTGCGCGCTTGAGGTCGAGGTCGGGCCGCCTCGCGTCGGGGGCAACCCGACCTTGGCATTCTCGCGCCATCGCCGTTCGATGGCCGATGGAGATTCGGCCGGCGCAGCTTCCTTGGCTGGCGCAGCTTCGGCTGGCGCAGCCTCCTTTTCAGGCTCGCTTGCCGCCTCGGCGGCGGGGGATTCCTCCGCCGCCGCGGGTGACGTATCGGCGAACGCGAGAGCGCTTGTCAGCACGAGGCCGACGCCGGTCGCCAGTGCAAGCAACCAACCGCGCGACAGCCTGGTCTGCCGATGCCCCCGCACGCCCCCGCCTCGCTCACTCTGTAGATCGGAGCCGCAGGCGAAGACGCAGCGGCTGAAGCATGTCGGGAGGCGGCGCGCCGGCATTGGCGGAGGCAAGCAGCGGACGCAACCGGCCGCCAAGCTCGGGATCCATGCTGCTGTCGAACGCGATGCAGTCCATCCTGCCGTCGGGCAGGATCGAGGCGCTCACGACGAATGTCAGCGGCTTGTTCTCCTTCTCTCGCTCCGCCGCGAAGGTCACAAGCCACTGCGACGTGTCGCCGTCGGCATCGATCTGCTGCTGAAAGGCACCCTGCAGCCGGGACGCATAGTCGCGCCACGCGGCGGGCGCCTCGGACGCGGCCTTGTAGTCCGTGCTTTGCGCCGCAGCCGGCGCGCGCCCGGCGGAAAGGCCGAGCGCCACGAGACCGAAGGAACGCAGCAGACGCCGCAGCCTGCCCGGATTCCCGTTCATGATCTGGGATTTCGATGCCATCGTTTCCGTGCCGAATGCTGTTAGCGGGCAGCGCCTGCCGATTGCGTCAGCTCGCCAGCGATGCGGGATAGAGCGATTTCGTTGATCGCGGGCGGATTCTGCTCGAGCGCGCGCGCAAGATAGGCGCGGCGATTCAGCTCGGCACGCTGCGCCCGCAGGCGCTGGACCAGGGTGTCGCGCACGTCGGCAAGCGCCATGGTTTCGGACGGCTTGGTCTCGATCAGCTTGACGATGTGATAGCCGTCGGCGAGCTTGATCGGCTCGCTCACGCTATTGACGGCCATTCCCATCACGCGGCTCTTGATCTCGGGAACGAGCTGCGGCTCGGGCAGCCAGCCGAGATCGCCGCCCTTGTCCGCGAGCTCGCGCTGGTCGCTGGTGTCCTTGGCGATCTGGGCGAAGTCCGCCTTCGGCTGCTTCAGCTTGGCCTGGATGTCCGCGACCTTCGCCTTGGCCTTCTCCTCGGCCGCGGCGTCCGCTCCTTCCGCCAGCGCGACATAGATCTGGGCGAGATGAAAGCGGCGCGGCATGATCAGCGCGCCCTTGTTGGCGTCATAGGTCTTCTGGATTTCCGCCTCATCCGGATAATTCTCGGGCGGCACCGACGCCGACTGCAGGTAGGTCTCGAAGATGGCCTCCTCGCGCAGCTTGGTGAGCTGAGCGACGACGGCCGGTTGGTCCTGCCACTTCTTGTCTGTGGCTTCCTTGAGGACGAGCTGCCTTGCAAACATCGCGCGGAGCGTCTGGTTGAGAAGCGCGGGATCGCGCGCGAGCGCGGCGCGCTGTTCGGGCCCGACGGCGGCGAGGAAAGCGCGGATTTCCGACGCGGAGACGTCACGTCCGCCAACGCGCGCGACCGGCTCGTTGCCGGGCGCCGCCGCCTCGGCCTGCGGCGCCGGGGCGGCCGGCTGGGCCGCTGCAACAGGCGCTGGTGCTGCGGCAGGCGCCTTCGGCTTCACCACCCGCTGCGGTGCCGCCGGGGGAGGATTTTGCGCGAAAGTGGGTTCAGCCCCGCCCAATGCGCCGGCCAGTCCGACGATCGCCAACGCCACGAGGTGACGGCCGACACGATCGCGATGGTATCGCGGTGCTGGGCGTTCAAACGCAGGACGAAAGGCAATCATAGTGACCTCAGGGTTCGATCTTCTGGTTCAGAATCCGGTCGCCGTAGTCCTGCGACAACGTTCTGGACCTCGACGCGGCGGAAGCCGAGTAGCGGTTCGCTAGCCACTACTCACCAAATGTCACATTTTCATAACAGTCCACCAGTTCGCGACCGGTCTTGGCCGGTTGCTGGTATCTCTGTACGTACCTGGCGGATCAGCGCCGGGAAGGCTCGTGGGCGAGAAGGTTCTTGTAGACCTTTCCGCCTTTCATGATGACGAGGAAATTCTTCGCCGGATCTTCCACGAGCCTGATGTTGTCGATCGGATTGCCGTCGACCAGCAGGAGGTCGGCGAGCGCGCCCTCCTCCACCACGCCCAGCTTGCCGGGATATGGGTTTCGGGGTCCGGACAGACTGAGCAATTCGGCATTGGTCGATGTCGCCATTGTCAGCGCTTCAGCCGGCGTGTACCAGCGCGTGAGGTCGGCTAGCATGGCGCCTTGCCGCTCCGCCAGCGCCTGAGAGAACAGAATGTCAGTGCCGAAGGCAGTCTTGATTCCGTATTTCTTTGCCAGCGCGTAGACTCTGTCCGTGCCGGCAACCACCTGCCGCATCTTCGCCTGCTCCGACGGCCCGAGCGCACTTGCGCCCGCCAGATCTAGGAAAGGTTGCGTGCTCAACCAGATTCCTTTCTCCGCCATGAGGCGCGCCGTAGCCTCGTCCATCAGGTGGCCGTGCTCTACGCACTTTGCTCCCGCCGCAATCGAGCGCTGAATCGAAACCGGCGTATAGGCGTGCACAGCCACATAGGTGCCCCAGTTTTCGGCAGCTTCGACGGCGGCACGCAGCTCGGGCTCGGTGAAGGTGGATACATCGAGCGGGCTGAACGGCGAAGTGACGCCACCGCCCGCGGTGAGCTTGACCTGTGAGGCCCCCTGCATGAGCTGCTCTCGCGCGCGCACACGAACCTCATCCGGACTGTCCGCGACCATGCTGCCGCCAATTCTTTCCATGCGGCTGAGCATGCCGCCGATCGTTCTTGGCAGATCGGTAAGCTGCCGGAAATCGCCATGGCCGCCGGTGATGGTGATCACGGCACCAGACGGATAGATGCGAGGGCCGGCGACGAGGCCATCGTCAATCGCGCGCTTGAGCCCAAAGCTCGGGCCGCCCATGTCGCGAATGGTGGTGAAGCCCCGCATCAGCGTGGCGGTGGCTTCCGCTGCCGCAAGGAGATTGTTGTAGCCGACGTCGTCAGCCAGAGTAGCCGCCGGCGTCGGGCGCACCAACATCGCATGCCAATGCGCGTCGATCAGCCCGGGCATCAGCACGCGTTCGCCGCCGTCGATCACCTGAGCGTCAGCCTTGATCGCTGCAACCGAAATCTTCTCGATCTTGTTGTCCCGGACCAGGACATTGGACGGCGCGGAGAGCGCGGCGTTCTTTCCGTCAAAGATGCGAACGTTCTGGAACAGCACGGCGGACGCTTGTTGAGCCTGCGCAATCGGCAAAGCCGCGAGGTTCATTCCAATTGAAGCCAGGAGCGCAGCAATGAAAGCTCGACCCGGCTTCCTCAAACCTGACATGACTGATCTCCACCAATGGCGCATAGCGCAAGGTTCGCATTCTTGTTGTGCGGGAGGGGAACGCCCGACGTGATCGCCGGCGATTAGCGACGTACTGCCAGTCTTCGTCGATCGACGGCTGCTACCCCGTTCTGACAGCCGGCAGCCAGGCAAGGGTCAGCCATCCGATGCCGTGAGACAAGAGGTCGATGCCGAGCAGCAATCCGATCACCCATGTCCCGGTGGCCGGAAATCCCGTGAGGATGATGAGACCTGCCACAACACCGAACAGCCCGGACACCAGAATGATCCAGCCGAACTGCTGCCAGTGGCTGATGCCGACCAAGATGCGGATGAACCCCGAGATCAGGAGCAGCAGACCGAGGACAAGGGTCAGGATCAGCGCACTGGTCAGCGGCTGGGTCACCAGCACGATGCCGAATGCAAGATAGAGCGCGCCGAGCAGCAGTTGCCACACGAACCCTCCCCAACCCTTGGTCCAGAAAGCGTGAATGATCTCGAATCCACCGGCGAAAATCGCCATCCAGCCGATGAAGATGGTGCTGAGCACGGTGAACAGCGCGAGATCTCCCAGGACCAAAAGGCCCGCGACGATCATGACGATTCCGAGCAGGATGCACACCCATAAAGGCGGTGTCGGCAGCCCGGTAAGGCGCATCGTAGAACCATTGTCATAGGTGGTCATGTCATTCTCCTCGATTTCAAGAGCAGTCGAACCCGTTGCGCATCAGGCGGTTCGCCCGCTTTCGCTCGCCGTCTCGTCGCTCGGAATCTCTCCCGGTCGATAGTTCGGCAGCCGCCCGGCCGGAATGATCGACACAAGTGCCAGCGCCGCCATGATCAGGAGGCCGATCTTCAGGGCACGCAGACGTGCCTCCGTGTTGACGCGCACAGCCTCGGCGACCTCTGCCGGGGATGCACTGGTATCGGCAAGGACAGTCTGAAGCCGGTCATTGCTGACGAAATTGATGTTGTCGAGATCGACCTGCGCTTGAAGTTCGGGCGTGAGCTTGGGGCTCGCGGCGATGCCGGTCAGCGCGATCGAACTCAACAGACCGACAAGGAGCGCGCCCGCCACTGCCGTCCCGACAGCGGCAGCGAGGTTGTTGGTGGTGCCGCGCAGCGATCCGACATCGCCCGCGAGTTCCTTGGGCGAAGCCGTGACCAGCACGTTGAACAGCAGCGTGACGAGCGCGCCTTGCCCGATACCAAAGACAACGAGCCCGAGCAGCACCGGCACCTCGCTCCAGTCGTTGCGCACAACGAATGCGAGCCACAACAGCGCGACTGTACAAAGGATGAAGCCGGCTCGCCCGATCTGCCGCGGCGTCAGCCTGTCATAGATATGCACGATCAGCATCGCGGCAAAGAATACTGTAAGGTTGAACGGCATCATCGCCACCGCAGTGGCGATCGGGCTGCGACCCTGCACGATCTGAATGTAGAGCGGGACGGAGAAGTTGAGCGCGGCCTCCAGCGCGACGACGGCGAACATCGCGTAGACGGCCGCTCGTTCTTCCGGCGAATCGATCACCTGAAGCGCAAGCAGAGGAGTCTTGCCTGCCTCCTGGCGTCTGTGTGTCCACATCAGGAACGCCTGGCCGAGCACGATGCCCACCACGATCAGGATCGGGGCGGGAGACAAGCCAAGAAAGCTGAACGGCGCGTTCGGGCTCGCCAACGCGAGCCCCCATCTGTTCAGATTATTGAAGCCGAAGCTGATGAGAATGATCGCGGCTGCTGCAAGTATGACGCCGACGAGATCAATCTCCACATCCGGCCGGCCGTGATCGCGCCTGAGCCGGAAGCTGAGGAAAAACACGATGGCGGAAACGGCGATGAGAATTCCGAACACCGGCCGCCAGCCGATATAGGTGCCCAGTACGCCCCCGATGATGAATGCGAGCACGCCGGCCGCTGCACGTGCAGAACCGAGCGCACCCACCGCGGTTGCCTGCTGGCGTCCGGTGTAGTTCTCGGCAATGAGGGCCACCAGCGAGGGCACGATGACGGCGCCGGCGGCGCCGCAGAGCGCCTGCGCCGTGATCATCACGACTGCCGTCGGGCTGAACGTCATCATGACCTGAGATATGAAGAACAGCCCGACGGCCGCACGGAACACCTGCAGCGCGCCGTAGCGCTGCGCGAGCTTGGCGCCCAGCATGACGAAGCCGGCGACCAGCATGGAATAGGCCACGATGCCGGTCGCGACCGTGGTCGGAGGAACGCCGAAGCTCTTGACCATTCCCCCCATCGCCACCGGCAGCGAAGCGACGTTGAACGACATGATCATCTGGCCGAGCGCGATCGCGATCATGGGAATCCATGATGCGCGTTCCTCCTCATGGATGCCGCCGATCGAGATTGTCTGTGTCACTCTGGCGTCCTCCGATTTGCCCGGGCTTTCAGGATCGGCTAGCTGGATAAGACGCCGATCCAGTCAACATTGGTCAGTCTTCCGGTTGCGAAACGAACAGATCCATGCCCAATCGCTGCGACAGGAATTTCGCGGCGAGTTGCCCTCTCACGCTGTTGCCGGCCGCATCCAGCGGCGGAGCGAACGTGCCGAAGCCGCCTTTTCCGGGAGAAACCGCGACAATGCCGCCGCCGATCCCGCTCTTTCCCGGCAGGCCGATGTCGTAAAGCCAGTCGCCTGACGTCTCATACAATCCGGCCGTGATCATCACGGCCAAGGCGTAATGACAGACCGCAGCGTCGACCACGCGTTGCTTCGTGATCGGGTTCACCCCACCGTCCGCCAGCGTCGCGCCCATCACGGCGAGATCTTTGGCGGTCACGTTCAGCGAACACTGCCGCGTGTAGAGATCGGTCGCCTGTTTGGCGTCGCAATAGATCCGGTCGTAGCTCTCGAGCAGCCGCGCGATGCTGCGATTGCGAAAATTGGTCTCTGACGCGGAGGCGTAGACCTCTTCGTTGAGTGGGAGCTTGCGGCCCGCGAAGCGCGACAGCCCGCCGTGGATGAACTCCCACTGCGCCTCGGCGGACCTGCCTGGCGCCAAGCTCGTCGTCGCGATGGCGCCCGCATTCACCATCGGATTGGTACGCCCCTCCCCGCGCTCGATCGCAGCAAGCGAGTTGAATGGAAATCCGGTAGCGTTGGCGCCAAGCTTTGCGCGTGCCTCTTCGGGGCCAATCGTCTCGCAGATCAGCGCGAAGACGAACGGCTTCGACACGCTCATGATGGAGAATTCGTAGTCTATGTCGCCCGCGCCGTAGACATGCCCATCGGTTGCAACGACACAAACGCCGAACAGTTCGCTGGGCACTCGGGCGAGCGCCGGGTAGACCTGCGAATTGTGGCCGTCGGCGTTCGATTTAATACGTCGGTGCGCGTCTTCCACCAGCGACTGCACCATCTCGGGATTAGGTAGATGACCGGTCGAAACGTAAGGCCGTTCATCGATCGCCGATGGTGACACCATCGCACCACTCCGCCGAACCGCGCTATGTTATTGATCTAACGCCCACGTTTAATGCGAGTCAATCTGCAACCGATGCAGCAATTTGCTGATAGACCAGCAAATGTGCCGGCTGCCATCGAGTTCTCTCACACGCGCGCAAGGCTCCAACACTCGTTAGGTAAGGCACACTGTCGCAATCGGCATCGCGCGCAATTGAATCAAAGAGCATTGATCGCAGAATCCGAACGCCCGGAAATTTGCAAGGTGGCCGCCTGAGTGTACGATTGCGTCACTCACGCGAGCCTGCCGCTGACCTGAGAAAAAAGGACGCGACGAGAAACTGGAGAAGGCGGGACATCATCTGAACAGCGAGGCTGATCATGGTGGCAAGTACGAGTGACGGACACTTTCTGCTGGTGAAGAAGCTTGGTGGGTTGGTCGCGGTTATCATCGGATGCCTGCTGACGGCAGTTGGCGTGACGTTCGAATCCACCAGCACGACGACTGTCGGCGTTCTGTTTCTTGTGCTTGGCGCCGTCCTGCTCACGCTCAAGATCATCAGACGGAATCAAGGAAGCCCGCTCGGATAGCTGGCTTGCGGTTGGCGTTGAGAATGAGGATGAGCCCGCAGCGATAGCGGTTCACTTCGTTCGCCACTTCGGACAATGGGCGGTTGTTGACGATCGGCAGTCCGCGTTACCAGGCGCGTGCCTCCGCACATGTGCGCTAAAGGTAAGAGCGAGTCGCTTAAGCCGATAGCGAGTCAATCAAGTCTAGGACCCTCCCCGCCTACCCACCCTCGCCTTGCTGACCTTGAAGTCCGCTTTGCCCCAAGAGCAGACGCAGGATGTAAGTCGCACTTTGAACCCGGACGGACATGGAAAGGGTCCCATCGCTTTGTCGCTAAGGCGGGAAAACGCGCCCTGAAAGAAAACAGCAAAAATAACTATCCCCGAAGCAAGGATGACCCTGGTTGCCCATATGACCTGCCAAAGTTGAGCGTCGAGGGCAGTCCCGGTACGCTAGAAGCGTCCAAAATGCTCAATAATAGGCGCAGTTGGGCTTGGCCTTGAGATCCTTGGAATCCAATGGAACTCATCAAGGATATCAGCTCACGATTGCGCGACATTTAATTCTGCTTTAATATTTTAAATGCATCGCCATTTAAATTGGGAGCAATCGAATGAAAGCCATAGTAGCGTCGGTCGCCCTTTCGATGCTTATTTTGTCACCGGCCTTGGCCGATCAAGGTGGGATCCCCAACGGTGGCGTCGGCAATGGCAACGGTAACGGCAACGAAAAACACGCACAAGGTGCTCCTGCCCCGCTTCTAGGCGCCGGCATTCCCGCGCTTGCGATCGGACTAGGCTATGGCGCTTATTGGCTCGTGCGCCGCCGCCGTAGCGGTAGCTGATTTTTCGAGAGACTTACACAGATTGAAACGAGGCCGCTGTATGGCGGCCTCTTTAATCGTTAGGAGATAGCCATGGTCAGGCGCATTCCCATTACTCCGGGCGACTTAACGGATCATCAGATAGGCACAGACGACATTTTGGTCGGCTTCCCAGACGGGACCAACGTCGTATATGGCGACGCCGGCGGAAGTCTGCTGGATCACGCCATCGGTGGTGATGATACTCTCACCGCACAACTTGTCTTCAACGCTGCCCTGCCGACCCCCGTTACATTCAACATGTTTGGTGATGCGGTCGGAAATATTTCCGATCATGCCAGGGGCGGCGATGATACCTTGTCCGCTCAAATCACTAGCGAACTATCGCTGACTACATCTACGATTACGGTGAACATGTACGGCGATGCGGGCGGGAGCATTTCCGACCATGCGATCGCTGGCAATGATACGCTGAACGTTCAACTCACCGGGTTTTTTACCCCGATACCCGTCAATGTTTACGCTGACGCCGGTGGCGATTTGTCAGATCACGCCATTGGTGGTCATGACAGGATCACGCTCGCGCTCGGAGAAGGGCATTTTACAGACACCGTTTACGGCGATGCCGGCGGAAATCTTTCCGGCTCCGCCCAAGGGGGCAACGACACATTGACGGCCAGTAACGGACCAGAGAGAACGTTGCGGTTCTATGGTGACGCCGGCGGCGACATGTCTGACCATGCCCACGGCGGCAATGACAGTTTCACAAAAAACGGCTCCTCTGAAACCAACAATTATTTCTACGGCGATGCCGGAGGCGATATGTCGGGCCACGCCGCCGGTGGTAACGACGTTTACACGATGCGCGGCATTGAAACGGACAATTTTTTCTATGGCGACGCTGGCGGCAACATGTCTGATTTTGCCAAGGGTGGCGATGACACCTACAATCAGCTTAGCGGAACTTTTTTCCCAAATTTTTTCTATGGCGATGCTGGCGGAAGCATGTCCGGCAACGCCCAGGGCGGCAACGACACATTCAACAAGACCGGCGGGGAAGGAAGCACATTTTACGGCGATGCTGGCGCCAACATGGGCGATCACGCCGTTGGCGGCGATGATAGCTATAACGGTGGAAACGCCTTCTCACAGGTTCTGAGTGAAGCATTTGGTGATGCCCAGAGCATGTCCGGCAACGCGCAAGGCGGTAACGACACCTTGACCGGATGCAATCTTTCCAACCCACCTCCTGCTGGAACATTCCAATCCCTCCTTATCGGTGATGCGCAGACCATGTCCGGTAATGCGCATGGAGGAACCGACAAATTGATCAGCGGCACTGGAAATGACGATATGTGGGGCGACGCTCAGGTCATCGCGGTGTCCGCCCAAGGCGGCAACGACACGTTCGTGTTCAACTCCAACAACGGTCACGACAAGATCGAGGATTTTGGTCAGGGCTTCTCGAATCTAGGGACCGACCACATCGACGTGTCTGCTCTCGGCATCGAAAATTTCAACCAGCTCAACATCTCGGCCTTTGACCCGACGACCCATGAAAGCACGATCACGTTCAGTGCAGGCAACGACGTGGTTGTCCATAGCGAGGAAGCACTCAGGCCTCAGGATTTCACATTCGCGACGCACGGCCTCTTGCTGGCCTAAAAGGCGGTGGCCCGGTCCGCTAGCTTCAACCATTGAAGCGGGCCGGGCTTATGTTGGTTGGCCCAGGCCAATTGGTCCGCCGCATTAGAGCGTGATGAAGTTAGGTTCGTGCATATCCTGAGTTTGCCAAGTAGCTTGCGCATTCTTTGGGCGTGAAGAGCTGCAGAACCTGGCCGATGGCGAGGCAGACAGCGTCGACGGTTCGGGCGGCCGCTTTTC